>DASPQI010000044.1:0-9262 GCA_035625045.1 Syntrophales bacterium
ATAATACTATTGCGCAAGTCACCAGCCCGCTCCTTGGTAGTGCGATCCTTCACGAGTTCTACCCCCACCATCAGCCCCTTGCCCCGCACATCACCTATACAGTCGAAAGAATTCTGCAACCTTTTTAGTCCTGCCATCAGGCGTTCCCCCTGGAGAGTCGCGTTTGCCATAAGTTCTTCTTCCAGGAGTTTTATAGTTGCGAGAGCTGCTTCGCATGAAACAGGATTGCCGCCGAATGTGGAGGCATGAGAACCGGCCTCCCAATCCATGATATCCGCCCGCGCGATCATCGCCCCCAGGGGCAGGCCGGAAGCGATCCCCTTCGCGACAGCCATAATGTCCGGGTTGACGCCAAAGTGCTCCAGGGCAAACATCTTTCCCGTCCGGCCCATGCCTGATTGAACTTCATCGGCTACATAAAGGATTCCATACTTCTGCGCTATTTTGAAAAGTTCCTGGTGGAACTCCGGCGGCGGGACGATGTAGCCCCCTTCGCCCTGGATCGGCTCTACAAAGATCGCCGCCACTTCCTCCGGCGGCATCGCTGTTCTGAAAAGAGTTTCTTCAATCCAGTGGACACACTCGAGGCCGCAGGCCGGGTAGCAGAGGCCATACTTGCAGCGGTAGCAATAAGCATAGGGGATATGGGTAATCCCGGGTACGAAAGGATGATAGTGTTTTTTCTGGATAGTTCTGCTTGCCGTAAGAGAAAGGGCGCCCATGGTGCGTCCATGAAACGCCCCGAAGAAGGCGATATTTAATTCGCGCCGGGTATGAAAGCGCGCCAGCTTGAAGGCGGCTTCCACCGCCTCTGCCCCGGAATTTCCGAAGAAGACCTTTTTTTCTTCATCTCCAGGAGCCAGGGACGCAAGTTTCTCTGCGAGTGCAATCTGCGACGTGTAATAAAAATCGGTCCCCGACATGTGCAAGAGACGATCAGCCTGCTCTTTAATTGCCTCCACCACACGGGGATGACAGTGCCCGGTCGCACAGACAGCAATGCCTGCGGTAAAGTCCAGGAACACATTGCCGTCAACATCCTCTATCCAGAGACCCCTGCCCTTCTCAGCCACGAGCGGGTACACACGCGTGTACGAAGGAGAGACATACCGCTTGTCTGTCTGGATCAGTCGTGAGGCCAGAGGACCGGGAAGTGCCGTCTTCATAACAGGATATCGCATATCAACCTCCGTAATGGGGAAAGATAAAATTTTTCGTATTTCATTAAGTCTTCCTTTTGTAAAGGGAGATTGAGAGGGATTTTGCAAAGGGAACAGAAAAATCCCACAGTCACCTTTTAGAAATTAACGTAGAGATCAAGGAGCAAACCCACGGCGCATGGTATTTTCTGACACCACCCGTGGGTCCAGGAAATGGAGGAGGTAGTCGAATCCGCCCGCCTTGGTGCCTCCCCCGGACATATGGAACCCGCCAAAGGGCTGGCGCTCCACCAGCGCTCCGGTGACCTGACGGTTCAGGTAAAGATTGCCCACCCGGAACTCCCGGCGGGCACGCTCCAGGCGCTCTGGTGACCTGCTGAATATCCCGCCCGTAAGAGCGAACCGTGTCGAGTTGGCCCACTCCAGAGCCTGGTCGAAGTTTTTCACCCGCATTAATGCGAGCACCGGTCCAAATATCTCCTCCTGGGCGATACGGTGTTCCGGCCTGATCTCACCGATGATGGTGATCGGCACGTAGTAGCCTGTATCCGGGATATCGCTCATATAAAGAACCTTTCCTTCCTCTTTACCTATCTCGATATACCGGAGGACTTTCTTTTGCGCATCGGCATCGGCAACAGCCCCGACATCACAGGATGGATCTTCCGCTGGCCCTATCTTCTTTGCCTTTGCCGCTTTCAGCAGACGCTCCACGAACTGGTCATATACGGTATCCAGTACGATCACCCGGGAACAGGCCGAACACTTCTGCCCCTGGAAGCCGAAGGCCGAAGCGAGGACAAGCGGGACGGCCTCGTCCAGGTTGGCATCGTCGTCGATGATGATGGCGTTCTTCCCACCCATTTCGCAGACCACTCTCTTGATATGGGCCTGGCCCGGATGGACCCTTGCTGCCTTCTCTATGATATTCAAGCCCACCTCCATCGAGCCGGTAAAGGCGATGATGCTGATGTCGGGATGCTCCACCAGGAAATCTCCTATATCGCCGCTTCGCCCCGGCACGAAGTTAAATACGCCAGCAGGAACTCCAGCCTCGCGGAAGATTTCCGCTAGGTTGTACCCCACCACCGGGGTGAGGCTCGAAGGTTTGAACACGACGCAGTTTCCGGTGACCATCGCTGCGGAGGCCATGCCGCAACTAATGGCCAGAGGAAAATTCCACGGCGCAATGATTGCCGCCACACCTCTAGGTTCATACATGCAGTGATTTTTTTCACCCGGCGCCGAACCCAACTGCCGCGGCGTCCCGAGGCGGACCATCTCACGGGCATAGTACTCAAGAAAGTCGATGGCCTCCGTCACATCCGCATGCGCTTGATCCCACTGCTTGCCGATTTCCAGGATCTGCCAGGCGGAAAATTCGTAGATGCGCCTGCGCGCGACCTCCGCCGCCTTGAGGAGGTATTCCGCCCGTGCCCGGGGAGCGATATCCCGCCATGCCGGAAAAGCGGCTTTCGCGGCGGCGATAGCCCTTTTCACCTCCTCAACACCGGCCTGGCAGACGTAGCCGACCTCTTCAGATGGATCGGCAGGATTCACAGAGGTAATCTTCTTGTCGGTTGTTACTTCCCCGCCATTGATGAACAGAGGGTACGTCCTGCCGAATTTTTCGCGTACAGCGGCAATTGCCTTGGGGAACGCCTCCCGCACCTCTCTTTTCGTAAAATCCGCCACCGGTTCATTCCTGAATAGCGGGAGTCCATCGGGTTCCACGACCGCTTTCATCGCCGTGGCGGCAAGTCGTGCACGCTCTCTTTCTGCCGAATCTTCGGGGTCCTCCAGAAGCCGCCCGATATCCGTCTCTTCGGCAAAAGTCTGGCGGAGGAAAGATTCATTCGACGTATTTTCCAGGAGACGCCGCACCAGGTAACCCATGCCCGGCACCATCTCCCCGTAAGGACAGTAGAGTCTTATCCGCCCGGCTTTGTACAGTAGACCCTTGCGGATTGACTCGGCCATGCCGTAAAGCACCTGGAACTCGTAATACTCCTCGGGAACCCCCAGATCCCTGGCCGTTTCCAAAACAGCAAAGATTGAACGGATATTGTGCGATGCGCATTCCAGATAACAGAACTCGTGATTTTCCAGGATCATCCGGGCGTGGCGCTCAAAGGCCGCATCCGTGTCCGCTTTTATCGTGTAAACCGGGATGTCCCAACCGTTCTGTTTTGCCCTGATGTTCTCATAATCCCAGTATGCACCCTTCACCAGACGAATGGATACGGGCAGCGCATTTTGCTTCGCCCAGGCCAGAAGCTCCGCGAGATCACGATCTGTATCCCGCAGATATGACTGAAGCGCAATACCAAGATAGGGATAGTCGCGGTATTCCATGCGGAGACGGCGGAAGAGCTCCAGCGTGATGTCCTTGTACTGGTAGGACTCCATGTCTATACAGAGGGAGCCGCCCATGGCGATTACCTTTTCATAGATACATTTCACGCGCTCCATGATGTGCATGACGGAGCCTTCTAAATTCAGGGGCTTCGTCTGAGAGTAGAAAGATGTAGGCTTGACCGCGATGCTCACCTTGGGGCGGGAACCCCAGTCCAGGTTTTCCGCGCCTTCCCCGCCGCCCAGAGGCCGCCAGGCCTTTCCAGCGATCTTCAGACCGTCGAGCAGTTCCAAATAGCTTTTCACATACTCTTCCGCCTCTTCTTCACTGACCGTGGCCTCGCCTAAAATATCCACTACGGCGGCAAATCCATCTTCACGGAGCCGGGCGAGGTTTTTTAGGGCCTCGTCCTTTGTTTCTCCCACGATAAACTGTCCGGCCAGCATTTTCAGGTTATAGCGGATGGCCTTGCTGAGCAGCGCAGCACCCACCGCGCCGCCAAAGTCCGCGGATCTCGCGCCCCATCTCAGAACAGCCGGCACCTCCTGGTCTTCACTTCCAAAGTATTCCTTGATATGGCCGGTCAGAAGCTCGCCGATAGTGAGGCAGGGAAAGACATCGACGAAGCGAAACATCCGGACTTTGAAATCCTCATTTTTCATCGACCAGTCCAGGACCTTGCCGAACCACAGCTCTTTGTTGAATACCGAAGGAGTCTCGCCTTTTATACTTTCAAAAAACTCTTTCCCTATCGCCGTGATTCTGGCATTCAGTTCCCGGTTTTTCATACGTACCCTATTCCTCAAGATTTCTGTGCACGGAGTTAGGCGGAACGCCTGTTTCGCACTTTCTCACTTCCTTACTTCTTTTTCTCTATCCTGTTCCCTTATTACGAGCCTAACAAGATCAGACAGCTCTCCGGACAATAATTCGAGCAGATCATCAATGGAAAGTATCCCTACAAGAGCGCCTTTGTCATTCATTACAACGACCCGTCTGACACCTTTTACCCGCATGCATTGAATGGTGTCCCAGATCCCGCGATTCTCCTGTATAGCAGCCAGATCGGAGCTCATTACTTCTTCCACAAAAACACTGTCAACAGGCACATCCTTGGCAATCAGTTCCACTACAATATCGCGATCCGTCAGGATTCCCACGGGTATAACCTGTCCCTCTTTCTCTTCTGTGACGACGACGTCTCCCACATGGTATTCGCGCATGAGCTTTGCCGCTTCCAAGATGCTGCTTTTCCTGTTTACAATAACTACTTCGCGGTTGCATATTTCTCCGATCGGCATACCTTCACCTCCGTAAACATAAGATTTTCTGAGATGAACTAATATTAATTATACAGGTGGTATGTGGTCTGTCAACATCATTTCCCCGGATGATTTCACCGAATCAGGCAAGAATGGATATCTGATTCGAAAGGACAAATATTAATTGAAAAACATTTAATATTTTGTGATGATTATGCATTAGTTTATGGTGAACACCCGGATAGGGAAGGAGGTCCATTATGAGTACTGTATCAGAACGAAAAATCATCAGCACTCCCCATGCACCAAAGGCTATCGGTCCTTACGCTCAGGCAGTTCAGTATGGCGATCTGTTATTTGTTTCGGGGATGATTCCCCTTGACCCGAAGACGGGTGAACTATTAACGGGAAATTTCGAGGCGGAGGTCGTGCGCGTTCTGGAAAATATCAAAGCGGTAGTGGAAGCAAGCGGCATGAGCATGAAGAATGTCCTGAAATCCACTGTCTTCCTGAAAGACCTCGGTAATTTCGGAAAATTCAACGAAATCTACGGCAGATATTTTGGTGATATTCTGCCTGCCCGCGAGACCGTGCAGGCAGCCCAATTGCCGCGGGATGTGTCGATTGAGATATCCGTAATTTGCGGGAAGTAATCACTTTAACCTATAAATTAACCATTTAGTCTCCCTTTTGTAAAGGGAGATTTAGAGGGACTTTGCAAAGAGAATAATTTTGTTCCCCCTTTGTAAAAGGGGGATTGAGGGGGATTTATCCCTTTTTTAAAGAGGAGATAAAGGAGAAGCCGATGCAAAGTGTACAGACATTGCTAAAAGTACTAGGGCTTGCAGAAGTCAACCAGGGTGTGGGAACAGGCGGCGCCTGGCTCACATGCACGGGAGAGATTCTCGAATCTATCTCCCCCATTGACGGCTGTGTCATCGCCAAGGTACGGCAGGCATCCGCAAACGATTATGAACAGGCAGCGCGGCAGGCCGGTGAAGCATTTCTCCAATGGCGAATGACGCCTGCGCCCAAACGCGGCGAGATCGTCAGGCAGATCGGAGAAGCAGTGCGTGCCCGTAAGCGTGAATTAGGGGCGCTGCTTTCCCTGGAAGTAGGCAAGATAAAAGCCGAAGCGGAAGGCGAAGTACAGGAGATGATCGACATCTGCGATTATGCCGTCGGCCAATCGCGTATGCTTTATGGTCTCACTATGCACAGCGAACGTCCCCTGCATCGCATGTATGAGCAGTGGCACCCGCTGGGGCCCATAGGCGTCATCACCGCGTTCAATTTCCCTGTGGCTGTGTGGGCCTGGAATGCCATGATCGCGCTTGTTGCGGGAGATACGGTGATCTGGAAACCTTCAAGCAAGGCGTGTCTCACGGCTATCGCCGCCATGAAAATCATTGACTGCGTTCTCTCCGAAAACAAGCTGCCCCAGGGAATCCTGAACATTGTAGTCGGAAACCGCCATGAGGTCGGCGAACGCCTCATTGCTGACCAGCGTCTGCCTCTTATCTCCGCTACCGGGAGTGTGGCGATGGGGCGACATGTAGGACAGGTAGTGGCTTCTCGCCTGGGGAGATCACTGCTGGAGCTGGGCGGAAACAATGCCGTCATCGTTACCGCCAAGGCCGATCTCGATCTTGCCGTTCGCGCCATACTCTTCGGAGCCGTCGGCACGGCGGGCCAGCGCTGTACCACCATACGCCGGATCATCGCCCATAGGAATATCTTCACGCCTCTCGCCGAAGCCCTTACCCGCGCCTACCGCCAGGTGCGCATCGGCAACCCCATGGAAGACGGCGTACTCATGGGGCCGTTGATCGACCGCCAGGCTGTGCACAAAATGCAGGAAGCCCTCAAGATTCTCTCAAGTCAGGGTGGGCGGATCATCTACAGTGGCGAAGTGCTTTCCGGCGGCATTTACGATACGGGCACATATGTGAACCCCTGCATCTGCGAAGCGCGGCACGACTATCCGATTATTCAGGAAGAGACCTTTGCCCCTGTTGTCTATATGATTCCCTACGATTCTCTTGAAGACGCCATCCGGTATCACAACGGCGTCCCCCAGGGACTCAGCTCCGCGATCTTCACCAATGACCTGCGCGAAAGTGAACTGTTCCTGAGCCATGCGGGAAGTGATTGCGGTATTGCCAATGTCAATATCGGCACCTCCGGGGCCGAGATCGGCGGTGCCTTTGGCGGCGAAAAGGACACCGGAGGCGGGCGGGAATCCGGTTCTGACGCCTGGAAGGCCTATATGCGGAGACAGACGAACACCATCAACTGGTCCCGCGACATGCCCCTTGCCCAGGGCATAAAGTTCGGAGTGGAATAATAAAAGGTAATCCAAACAAATTACTTTAATTTCGTACAAATTCTTTCCGGGCAACCAGGAAAAGCGTATTACGTATTAATTGTTGTGGCGTATACATTTATGAAAATTTCCCCTTTATATCAGAGCACGAAGGTATATGATGATAATCATGAATGGTCACCATCATCCTTTGAATCTTTTATCTCTGAGCTTAAGAACATCAAAATACACTGCCGAAATATCGATCATTTAGCTTTGTTCCGCGGTCACCGTGAAAAAAAATGGCTTTTAGACTCTACTTTTGTCCGGTACGTTAAAGAAAATATCCTAGATGTTAATCCAGTCGAAAGAATTAAGAAAGAATTCAGGTTTTCTATAGAATTTCAGCGACTAATGGGAGGATTGTTTCTTTACAAGTTTGGAACGCGAACGGTTCCGCATAAAGATCTTTTTGATCTCGCAGATAAAAATGGAATTGATCCGTGGTTTGAATGGATGAAACGTATCCAGCAGTATCCCATGGAAGATTTGGGAACTTTGAGAGGGTCTTTTCTCATTGATTGGACGCAAAATGAAGAAATTGCCATCTTTTTTGCGAATGAATCACGAGATTGTGAAATGGAGGGTTCTGTTTGGATTGCCGATATCACTGCAATGGGCAATGTCTTACATCAGGATATTATAGTGGAGGAAATCTTAGAAAAATTCCAGAATGCAATTCATAGTGACATTCCGCTAGGATTGCCCCTCGTTTTCTATCCAAGAAAACAAATAAAATGCGAGAGAGCTAATAATCAGAATGCTGTATACATAGCTCAGATGGATCTCAGAAGTGATTTGGCTGAGATATGGAAAATGAAGGAGATAGAATTAAACGATGGTGAAATCATTTTCATAAAATTAAATCTCCCTAAAGACACCGTTAAGCAGTGTGATGAATGGCTAATGGATAAGAAAATTACGAAATATTTCATTTATCCAGACAGATGAAACCACAACAATCTCTTTTCAACGGAGCGCAAAAAAGCGCGGCCGCTGAAGAGCACATTGCCGCAACATTGCGCTTCGGCAATGCTGAGCTAAATTACCGCTTATGCGCTCTTTGTAGGTGCAGTATACATATATAAGGAGAAAATTATGGAACGGAAAAAAGCTTTAACGGCACCCTGTGGGCTGGACTGCTTCAATTGCGAGATTCACGAAAGTAATCTTACACCAGAACTTGCTGAACTGATTAATACGAAGATGGTTGTCCCAAAAGAAGAGATCGGCTGTAAGGGCTGCCGACAACAAGATGGAAAGCATTTTCATCTGCCGCCTGAGGGTTGTGCAACTCTGGACTGTGCTAAAGCCAAGGGTGTGGCGTTGTGTTGTGAGTGTAATGATTTCCCATGCGCTTTTCTTGCACCTATTGCCGACCAAGCAGCTCGATGTCCCCATAATATGAAGCTCTTTAATCTCTATCGTATCAAGAAAGTTGGACTTGACCGCTGGATTGAGGAAGAAGCCGGACAATTACGGAAGAAATATTTCAAAGGCAAATTTATTGTGGGCAAGGGTCAAGCGGAGTAATGGTAGAAGAGCCAGACTCTTAAGGTCATTATGGGTATCCTATTCTTAGAAGGCAATGAAGCGGTCGCGATGGGGGCGATCTATGCGGGCTGCCGGTTCTTCGCGGCATACCCTATCAGCCCGGCAATCAGCCTTCTTTCTGCCATGCTGGAAAGCCTTCCGGCCAAGGGGGGCATCGTGATGCAGGGGGAAGACGAAATTGCCTCTATCGGCTTCTGCCTGGGGGCGTCAATGGCGGGTATGAAGGTAATGACCGCGACCTCCGGCCCGGGCCTCAGCCTTTACAGCGAAAACATCTCTTTTGCAATCGCAGGCGAAATCCCCATCGTTATCGTCAATGTCATGCGCCAGGGCCCTTCCACAGGCTCCGCCACGCAAGGCGCGGACGGAGATATTCAATTCATGCGCTGGGGATCGAGCGGAGGTCTGCCGGTAATTGTACTCGCCCCTGTCGATGTGCGCGACTGTTTCAATTTGACGGTGCATGCCTTCAACCTGGCGGAGCAGTTCCGGTGCCCCGTCTTCCTGGCCTCCAATAAAGAAGTTGGTATGACCCGGGAAACCCTAGACGTCGCCGCCCTTGTCA
>DASPQI010000045.1:0-5623 GCA_035625045.1 Syntrophales bacterium
GTCTTCGGCGGCTTCTCGAGGCAGCTGAGTGACCCCCGCGTCTGTTCACTTGACCTTTTCTCTTCTGTGGCTTTTCCTGTAATAAAACCTCAGAACCAACTGCCGCCGGGGTGGTCGTTGCACGGAAGCACCTATTCCGAATTATGGGAATTAGAACAATTTTTCAAATATTACTCCGGCGGCTTATTATTGGATGTATTGAATTTAGCACATAAGGAACCTGCTGAGGAATCCCTGGAGAATGTTGCCGGCCGGCTCGGCTTTGTCAGGAAATGGAGAGCCTATTCTCTTGTATGCAAGGGTTGTCTGAAGGCTGTTTTGATTGTAAATCAATCAGATGTAGGGATAGACTTATCCGAGCTTTTAAACGGCATCAAGGCACTGGTAATCGACCCGGAGAATCTGCCGTGGAAAGTGCTTTCCCTTGCTGTTTCGCAGCTTACGGGAGTTTATCATCTTGACAACATTCCCCTTCTAATTTACCCATCTATATATGCTGATATTATAAACATGCCTTGCGAAAAGAAATATTATATGTGGATTACATATACGCGACACTCCAATAAATTTCTTGAGTATATGCAACAGACATTCAAAATGAATTACGAGTAGTTAATAATAGTAAGCTCAACACATGATAGGCAAGTGCAGAAAAGATGCTACCAAAGGGTCGACAAACTAAAGAGGACTCATTTGGAGCAGATGAACTATCCCCGTATCCTTTTCCACTACCTGCAGGCGAAGCTGTTTGGCTGATTGAGCTTCACCTGGGAAGAAGATGATTCCGTAGGACAACCCCATAGGCTCAATAGCCTTATTCTGCATAGTCTTGTGCTGTAAGTCTTCGATTACGGCACGGCGTGCGTTTTCCGCATCCATCGCACCCTTTGCGCCGCCTATGAGTCCTCCACCGGCTGCGCCTATTGCAGCGCCTTTTCCTATCGCCTCTCCCACATTCCTTCCAGAGACAATTCCTATAGCTGCACCGACCAAGGCACCGGCAGTAGCGCCCAGAAAGCCGCTATACATCCCTTCCTTGAAGATTTCTTTTGTCTGCACGTATTTAGTGGCCCGGTCATAAGCGATATTGCTGGCAAGGACAGGCCAGATATTTCCTTCCTTGTCTTCGAGGAATGTTTGCGAGGGAATGATTTCTAACGAGTGGGACCCTTGATTGTCGAATACAACCTGCACAGGAAGCATCCCCGCATCACGGATATTAAAACCGAAGGCCTCTTTCGCCTCGCTGGAATCTGCATATGCCTTTGCTCCAACCTTGGCGCCTGCTACCTCTTTGACGTTCGGATAGGAATCGGGCAGCTTGAAAGGGAGTGGTTGAGCCTTATAAGCTGTGCATGAAGCTGCAAAAATAAAGAGAATAAGAAAATAAAAAATCTCCCCTTTTCTTTTCATTTGATCATCTCCTAGGCAAAAATATTTTTGATAAGATTACCTCCCTTTATAACAAGTATAAGAGTAGACGTTCCCGGATGTCAAGATAATTGAACTGCTGGGTAGCAGGGTCAGTTTTGGAAATTTATCATAGCACAAAGTTTTATTGAAAGCAGTGCAAAGGCAACTACTTTGAAGTAACTTCTCCAATCTTGTGGATGATTTCGAAATGTGGGTTGATCTTCCAATTCCAGACATTTAATACACTGGGTGTTAATTGGATTACGATAGACTGGAAACCCCTAGATCCTTACCTCAGCAAAAAAGGTCATTCATTAATTTATGACTGAGATAATTAAACCTTTCACTCTTTTCCTTGACACATAAGATCGTTATTCATATATTCCCAACACGAAAGGGAAAGTTTTTTTATCAATATTAATTGAATTGACACGGAGCACATGAAGCACATCTGCTAGGACAATATTCCATACGAGCACGTCAACAAGCACTTCCGGCGCAAGCTCGCCTGGGAAGGCAAATTGATGATCGCCCTTACGGAGGTAGACAAGGGATACGTGGTGCCGTCGCACACCCACGAGAACGAGCAGACCACGTGGGTTTTCAGCGGGAAGTGGCGGTTCCACCTCGAGGATCGGACCGTCGATGTGGGCCCGCGTGAGATGATTTTCATCCCGGGCAACGTTGAGCACGCGGCGGAAGCTGTGGAATCCCTGGTAGCCTATGACATCTTCACACCGCCGCGGGAGGACCGGATTACAGGCGAGGATGCCTATCTGAGGGGTGAATCCGCTCTATAGCGGGCATGCGATATGGATCAGTCTTTCTTAATCGTAAATTTTCATAACATCAGTCAGAAATAGATTTTAAAAAATGAAAAATGCGACAGGATCGCCCAACACTATAGGCATGATCTTATCTTCAAGTGGAATAGCCAAATCCTTGGCTATTTCCCGGTACATATGCGGTGGTGAAAGGGACATATCCGGGGCTGGTACCGCAAGGAGAACGACGGCCACCCCTCGTGCCTGTGCTAACCGAATCATACTTCGTAGATTGTCGGCAGCTTGCTGTCTATTCAATCGTCGGAGCATATCATTACCACCATGACAGATTATCATGAGAGCTGGTCTTTCCTTTTCCAGTACCGTTGGTAAGCGGGAAAGTCCTTGAGCAGTCACCTCCCCTGGAATGCCCGAATTAACTACCTTTCGGCCAATCAGCTGTTCCAGGACTGCGGGATAACTTTCTGTCTGCTCCGCCTCTGTCCCATAAGTCAAGCTATTGCCAAAGGCTAAAATAACTGCATCATTTGCGAGGTGAGCCAACTTGGCATCATTAGAATGATGCAACCATGTTGCTGCCGGCAATGATAGCCAACAAAAGGAACCACAGCAGTATATGTCTTCTCGCTATCATGGTATCAGTAATGATAAATCTATTGTCACTATATCATAAAATCATATTGCACATGTGACATAATGTGACAAGCAGTTGTTCTTTTCTTCACAATCGTTCAAATCCTTCCAACCCGTGATCCTAAGAAAGCCGCGTATTTCAACACTGACGGGGGTTTCATCCAATGGTGCTGTCTCAATAAGATATTTTGAACTTATAAATCAGGTGTTCCTTTATGGCATAAGTTGATATGTTTATGTAAATTATCATGTAAATTTTAAATCCGGAGGTGACAATCATGGCTGACATCGTATATTTTGAAATGCCGGCAGATGATCCGGCAAGGGCGAAAAAATTCTATAAGAAACTTTTTGACTGGAAGTTTGAGAAAATTCCGCAATGGGACTACTGGATGATCTCAACGGGTGGTAAAGATGCGCTTTATGGTGGGTTGATGAAACGGGAAAAGACCCATAAGTCGCTCGTCAATTATATTGATGTAGAATCCGTTGAGAAATGCAGTGTTAAGATTGAAAAGGCAGGCGGAAAGATTCTAGTTTCTAAGACGCCTGTCAAGGGGATGGGATATTTCGCCATCTTCAAAGATACGGAGAATAATGTCATGGGCATCTGGGAGAACGATGAAAGTGCAAAGTAAGAGTAAGTCCTCACGGGCGCCTGCATCTGTCGCAGGGAATAGGCGCCCGACTGACGGTGTAAAGTTAATATTCTCTTACTGCCAGCATTTCTTGTCCCAATATTTGTATTCGTGGACCCACTCGTCCTTGTACATCTTCACCAAATTTTGAAAATACTTCCTGTTCTCCTCATGCCTTCTTTTCTGCTTTCTGTAAATCTTTCCTGTTCTGATATCCACCGCCAATAATTCTCCGAGCCGGTAGGCCTTTTCTTCGGCTTTTTCCAATGCCCTGGGACCGGATCTTAATGATACCCCTGTGCTGCCGGTAACGAAAGAGCCAAAGTTGAGCATAATCTCATCCAGGTAATCAGTGACCTGCTTATACTGACCGATGCCTCCGGAGGTAGCAACGTTGACACTGTACTTACCGGCCAGCAATTGGCAGTGGATAGCATCGGCCATGCGGTCTATCATGGTCTTCATCTGAGCGGTAACCGATCTGAAGTAGTTCGGGGAGCCCATAACCAGGCCGTCTGCGACTAATATCTTACTGTAGAGGGTCTGAAAGTCGTCCTTCTTTAAACATTTTCCTCTTTTGTAGCATACCCCGCAGGCATTGCAGAAGTCTATATTCAGCTTGCAGATGTCTACCAGCTCTACGCTGCAACCTTTTGATTTCGCGCCGTCGAGAGCTGCCCTTACCAGCTTCAGGGTCTGGCTTTTAGGGCCTTTCGGGCTCGCATTTATTCCCAGTATCTTCATTTCGCCCCTCCGAATAATTTAGAGTTAGTGAGTGATATTTATACCACAAATATTCGCAGGATTCATTTTCGTTATTTTAGATCCAGAGGTCTTATAAAATATGGGCTCAGCAAAATTATTTTATCGACCGAATTTAAGCCCCTACCTCGTCTGCGTAAGAAGAGAAATCATTTTAATTTTCTGATTGACATAAAATCGATATTTTAGCTATTGATACTAGCGAGTGAGTTGTTCGCTTGCTATCCTGCTTTTGGTAGATCACCCGAGCCGACCAGGGAGGGAAGAAATGGCTACAATATTTGAAGAAACTGCAATAAAAGGCATGGTTCTGCGCAACAGGCTGATAAGATCTGCTACATGGGAGGGAATGTGCGATCAGAATGGGAGACCCATGGAAAGGCTGATCAACTGGTATCGCGATCTGGCACAAGGCGGCATCGGCTTGATCATTACGGGCTACGCGTACGTGCGGACGGACGGCAAACATAACATCGGCCAGATGGGCATATATACACATGACTTTGCGGATGACTACAGGCAGATGACCCATGCCGTACATGAAGCCGGAGGAAAGATTGCCATCCAACTGGTCCATGGGGGCGGCCAGTCAAATGAGAAGATTGCTGGCCGAAAACCTTTTGCCCCTTCGGTGGTAAAGGTTGACCAGTTTCCCGAGATTCCGCAAGAACTTACGAAAGATGAAATAGATAAGATTGTTACCGCGTTCGGAAAAGCTGCCTTCCGTGCTAAAATGTGGGGATTCGATGCCGTGCAGCTTCATGGCGCTCACGGTTTTCTGATCAACCAGTTCCTTTCTCCTCTCACCAACCGCCGTACTGATGAATATGGCGGCAGTATTGAAAATCGCTGCCGGTTTCCTCTCGAGGTGTATCGAAAGGTTCGGGAAACAGTCGGCGCGAATTATCCTGTGCTCATCAAACTGAACGCTGCGGATTTTGTAAAAGGGGGACTGGAAGTTGATGATGCGATATACGCCGCCAAAAAAATTGCAGATGCTGGTATAGATGCCATTGAAGTCTCTTCCGGTACACCCGCATCAGGAGAAAAAAGCCCGGTACGCATGAAAATAACGAGGCCGATAAGAGAGGCATATAATCTTGAACTGGCTCACAGAATCAAGAAGGCGGTCAACTGTCCGGTAATTGTAGTGGGCGGATTCAGATCATACGAAATTGTCCAAAAGGCTATCCGAACTGACAGAATTGATTACGTTGCCATGTCGAGGCCTCTGATCAGGGAGCCTGGTCTGCCCAATCGCTGGCTGCAAGGCAACCGCAACCGGGCCAGATGTATTTCATGCAATAGCTGCTTTATTGGAGGTCTCGAAGGAGGCATTTATTGTGTTACAGAGAAAAAAGCAAAGGAAAAGATAGTGAAATAAAGAATGGA
>DASPQI010000046.1:0-2619 GCA_035625045.1 Syntrophales bacterium
ATCTTGTGAATAAAAAGCGGACTCGATCTCCCTTTTTAGAGTGTCAACAAAGGCACGCGCCTCCTGGAGCTTCACAAGAGATCGATCGACACCGAATACCGCCCTGCCTGCCAAATCAAAAGTGTTATAAAGAGCAATAAGTACCACTGCCATAATTGCGATGGCAATAAGAACCTCTATCAGAGTGAATCCCTGCGTTTTTCCCCGAATCCTTCCCCTCTTTATACAATATTTTAAAGTTCTCATTTTAGTTTCCTAATCAGCTCCGACAAGGTAATACTCTCTTTCCCATTTCCAACAACGACTGTGATTTCTGACATCCCCTTATAGGATGAATCCTTGACTTTTGTTTCGTAGTTCAGCATATCGTAGGGTGCTGGGAAATTACCCTTGCTCTCCTTAGGATTTAATTCTAAATCCTCCATCTTTTCCTTTGCAAGATTCATGATGTTTGTTACAACAAACTGTCTGTCAGTAATTCCCAAGTTGTAGTTTAGAGTATATATCAGTGTAATCAGCAGCCCTCCAACTATAGCTAGGCTGATCATCACCTCAAAAAGAGAAAAACCTCTTTCCTGTCTCTCAACCGAAGATTTACAGGACATAATAGCCCTTCTCAATTGCATCAGGAAGATCCTAGATTGATTCATTCGACAATACCTTCACCCTGCCACTCAGGGCATTAAAGACAATTTCCATGGACAATTCACTACCGGTTAAGCGAATGGAGAAGTTTTCTCCCGTCCCTGCCGGCCTCAATAAAACAGTTACCTCCCCATCTGAGACACTTCCTTTTGATTGCGTTGTAACTTGGGTTAGGTTATCGATTTTTTCCACTCTCTCGCCTTCAGGTCCCTTGTAGCTCAATGTCTTTTCTTTGAAGTTTATGTTTACAGCATAGGTATCTTTTGTGGATATGGCACTGTCACTAAGGTATCTTAGGATCGACGCAATATGGCCCGCTTCAGACTTAAGTTTCCCATCTTCCTGGAGAGGGAAAAAAGGAAAAGAAACGGCGATAACGAGAGAAAGAATAAAAATAATGACTACGAGTTCCAAGAGGGTGAATGCTTTATTATTGCATATCCCAGTTTCTAATGTCGGCATCCTTGCCCTCTCCACCCTCTTTGCCATCGGCTCCGTAGCTGATAATATCAAAATCCCCGTGAAGGCCCGGGCATATATATACATAGGGATTGCCCCATGGATCCAATGGAATCCTTTTCTGTTCCAGATATCCACCGTCACGGTATTTTTGAGGTATTTGTCCTACAGTCGGTTTTTCTACTAGGGCTTCCAAACCCTGCTGGGTATCCGGATAAAAACCGTTATCTAGCTTGAATAATTTTAACGCCATTTCAAAGTTTTTTATCTGGAGCTTGGCATCTGCGATACGGGCATCATCCGTGCGCCCTATTATCCTTGGCGCTACCAGAGCAACCAATATGCTCAGAATGAACACCACGACAATGATTTCAAGCAATGTAAAACCTTTCTGGTGAGAACACACAGTATTCATACTTATTCTCCTATCCTCATTTCACAAAACAGGCAAGGAGCCTGTCCTAGAATATTCTTTTAATAGCCATTTTCATGACTTCACTTCACCAACTGATTCAACTGGAAGATAGGCAGCAACACCGCCAGTACGATAAAGCAGACTATGAGGGCCATTAGTATTATCATAACCGGTTCAAAAACCGACACGGTCCTGTCAACCTTCCTGATGAACTCTTCTTCATAAGACGAAGCTGCCTTTTTCAGCGTTTCGGCCAGTTTCCCTGTCTTTTCACCAGTAGATACAAGCTGTACAAACACTGATGGAAATCCCTTCAGTGATGACGCAATAGTCTGCCCCTCTGCGACCTTCTCTCCCGCATGAAAAATATTCGCCTCCAAGGCCCTGTTCCCTATAGCTGACGCCGACAGCTTGAGAGCTGCTAATACCGGCAGCCCTCCACCGATGAGAACCTCCATGGATCGCGCAAATCTTGCGTAATAAAGACTCTGAACAATGCCACCCGGCAACTGGAGGATAAGCCTGTCGACCTTTTCCCTGTTTGTACTGATATATTTCCTCACAGACATGACGATGACAACTAGAATGCCGATAATGGCCCACCAGTACTTCATAAAGGCGTTGCTAATTGCTATAAGTATAATTGTTATGAGGGGAAGTGTACTTTTCGTATCGGCAAATATCCTGACAAGCTTGGGTATTACAAAAGAAAAGAGAAATGAGAGGACTATTATACTTACGCCCGCCATAAGTATGGGGTAAATCATGGATGATCGAATTTTTGACCTCACAGCGCTCTGATGTTCGAGAAAATCGGCAAGCTTGACAAGGACTTTATCCAGCGCACCGCTTGCCTCACCAGCCTGCACCATATGAATGTAGTAGCCAGAAAAGATATTGCTATACTCTTGCAGTGCCTTATAGAAACTCGCGCCACCGGAAATCTGTTCTTTTATCGAAATCAAAATCTCCCTGTAATATCCCTGATACTCATCGGAAAGGCTCTGCAGAGCGTCCATTAAAGGTACACCCGAGGAAATGAGTATGGAAAGCTGACGGGTCATGTTCGGCAGAAACGTCTCATCTCTCTGCCGTATTAT
>DASPQI010000047.1:0-6223 GCA_035625045.1 Syntrophales bacterium
GGGACGAATACGAGAAGCTCTGGAAGCGCTCCATAGAGGACCCAAATGGTTTCTGGTCGGAGGTTGCCTCGGAGTATGTGGAGTGGTTCAAGAAGTGGGACAAGGTGGAAGATTATAATTTTGATGTGAGCAAAGGTCCCATTTACGTCAAGTATTTTGAGGGGGGCAAGCTCAACGTCTCGTATAACTGTTTGGACCGGCATTTAAAGACGAGGGGTAACAAGATCGCCCTTCAGTGGGAGGGGAATGAGCCGGGAGAGGACAGGGCATATACGTATAAGGAGCTGCATAAGGAGGTATGCAAGTTTGCCAATGTCCTGAAGTCCCTGGGGGTGAAGAAGGGCGACAGGGTATGTTTTTTTCTTCCAATGATACCAGAGCTTCCCATCGGGCTTTTGGCCTGCACGCGGATCGGGGCGATACACAGTGTGGTGTTCGGCGGTTTCAGTTCGGACTCCCTGCGAGACCGGATACAGGACAGCGGGTCCAAGGTACTGGTGACATGCGACGGGACATTCCGCGGGGCCAAGGCGGTTCCGCAGAAGACGAGCGCTGACGAGGCGGCGAAGACATGTCCTTCCATCGAGAAGGTCGTCGTGGTGAAGAGGGTAGGCGAGAAGATATCATGCAATATGCAGAAAGGCAGAGACCTGTGGTGGCATGAGGAGATGGCGAAGGCAAGCACGGAGTGCGAGCCGGAGCGGATGGACGCCGAGGATCCAATGTTCATTCTGTATACGTCAGGCTCGACGGGGAAGCCGAAGGGCGTCATGCACACGACAGGGGGATACCTGGTGTATGTGGCCTACACGCACAAGATGATTTTTGACTATCATGAGGAGGACATCTTCTGGTGCACCGCGGACATCGGCTGGGTTACGGGTCACAGCTACATAGTGTACGGTCCGTTGTGCAATGGGGCGACGTCTGTGATGTTCGAGGGTGTGCCGAACTACCCGGATGTGAGCCGTTTCTGGAAGGTAGTGGAGAAGTACAAGGTGACGATTTTTTACACTGCCCCGACTGCGATCAGGGCGATTGCGAAGGAAGGCACAGACTGGGTAAAGAAGGCTAATCTAAAATCGCTGAGAGTGTTGGGCACGGTGGGAGAGCCGATCAACCCGGAGGCGTGGAACTGGTACCACCACAATATCGGGCGTGATGAGCTGCCGATAGTCGACACATGGTGGCAGACGGAGACGGGAGGCATTCTGATCACACCGCTGCCCGGGGCGATCGATCTCAAACCCGGCAAGGCCACGGTTCCTTTCATGGGGGTATGGCCGGCCATCATCGATGAGAACGGCGAAGAGGTAACGACAACGGTTGCCAGCGGGCCTTTGTGCATCAAGAAGCCCTGGCCGGGGATCATGCGGAGCGTGTATGGCGATCCCATGCGATTCCAGGAGAACTATTTTATACAGCGCCCGGGGTTCTATTATACCGGTGACGGGTCCACCAGGGATGAAATAGGTTATTATCAGCTTATGGGCAGGATAGACGACGTCATCAACGTATCCGGGCACAGGTTGGGTACGGCGGAGATCGAGAGCGCCCTGGTTGCCCATGAGAAGGTGGCGGAGGCTGCGGTGGTTGGGTATCCGCATGATCTGAAGGGTCAGTCGATCTATGCCTATGTGACGCTTAAGAGCGGTGTGGGGAAGTCTGATGCCTTGAAGAAGGAGTTGGTGGCGCATGTCAGGAGTTTGATCGGACCTATCGCCACGCCGGAGAAGATTCAGTGGGCGGACGGATTGCCGAAGACGAGAAGCGGCAAGATCATGCGGAGGATACTGAGGAAGGTAGCGGCAAACGAGATCAGCGATCTGGGAGATACCACCACCCTTGCTGATCCTTCTGTCGTTGATGATATCGTGAAGAACAGGGTGTTGTAGAGGGGCTGTTCCTGGACAAATATCGCGGTAATATTACGAGCACTTTGGTACCGATTTTACGGAGTTCATTTTGAAAAGGAGGCGGAGACATGGTTAGAGTTTTGATTGAAAGAAATTGCCAGCCGGGCAAAGATGCGCAGCTCAGGGCCCTGTTGATTGAATTGAGGATGGCGGCGATGCGGCAACCCGGATATATCTCCGGTGAGACGCTTCGGGAAGCGGATAATCCCTCAAATTACCTGGTTATCAGCACCTGGATCACCCTTGAAGCCTGGAAGGCCTGGCAGACATCCCGGCAGCGTTTATTAATAGAGGAGATGATGGAGCCGCTTATCGTCGGTGCGAGGAAGGTCCGCGTTTTCATCGAGGATTATGGAGCCTGATCAGCGGTTTACAAAAAGAATTTCACTCCCCGTTATGAAATCAATCTCTTTTACATAGAGATGATATAATTGGTAACAGCGGATACAAGAATGAAAAGCAGTCTCTGTGTCATGGGGTACCGCCTTATATAACAAGTGCGCGATACAAAGGTAGTACCCCTTTTTCTGCTCCTGACACAGATTATTATATACTACCCATTATCCCTCTGTACTTGACACACCACTTCCTTCCATCTATACTTCCGACGATAAAGAATGTTCCTGGTGTTGAAAGACCGCGTGTTTCGGCTGTTTTCAATTCTGTGGGAGGAGGGAGGCCTATGAAACCCTTTCAGGGTGTTGACTATTACCGTAGTGATGACCTTTTGACGGAAGAAGAACGGAGCGTTAGCAAAACCGTGCGCCGGTGGGTGGAAAACCAGTACCTGCCGAAAGTCCAGGACTATTTTGAACGGGGCGTCTTCGATAAAGAACTCATCCTGCAACTAGCCGAACTGGGATTGCTGGGAATCAAGATTCAGGGATACGGCGGAGCAGGGATGAGCGACGGTGTCTATGGTGTAGTCTGTCAGGAGCTGGAACGGGGCGACAGCGGGCTGCGGTCATTCGTCTCTGTAATGAACTCTTTGGTGATGTATCCTATATCCGCATTCGGGAGCGAGGAGCAGAAGTCCCGCTGGCTGCCGGCCATGTCACGCGGTGAAAAAATAGGGTGCTTCGGTCTGACGGAGCCGAACGTGGGTTCTGACGCGGCACGCATAGAGACCAGGGCTGTGCGCGAGGGCGACGACTACGTCATTCACGGGAGCAAGATATGGATCACTAACGGCGAGATCGCTGATGTGGCTGTGATCTGGGCCCGTGCCGAAGAGGGGATGCGTGGGTTCCTTGTGGAGAAAGGTACGCCGGGGTTTCAGGCTCATCCTATCCCGCACAAATACTCCCTGCGCGCGTCGGTGACTTCGGAGCTTACCCTGGATGAAGTGCGGGTGCCCGCGGAGAATATCCTTCCGGGGACGGACGGTCTGAAGTCAGTCCTGATGTGCCTCAACGAAGCCCGCTATGGGATCGCCTGGGGCGCTGTGGGAGCGGCCATGGCCTGTTATGAGATCGCCCTGGAATATGCCAAGAGCCGCATTCAGTTTGAAGCGCCGATAGCCTCTTTTCAACTTACACAGGCCAAACTGGTGAAGATGCTTGCCGAGATCACAAAGGCGCAGTTGCTTTGCATTCAACTGGGGCGTCTGAAAGAGGCGGGGAAGGCGCGGCACACCCAGATATCACTTGCCAAGATGAATAATGTTGCGGAAGCGCTCAAGATAGCCCGCGAAGCCAGAAATATCCTTGGCGCCAACGGGATTACCCTGGATTATCATATTATCCGCCACATGCTGAACCTTGAGTCGGTTTATACTTACGAGGGTACTCACGATATACACATACTGTCTGTCGGACGCGATATCACCGGGTTGGATGCGTTTTCGATCAAGGTGGGATAAACAACTTCTAATAGTTTCTATTGTGGGAATTTCCGTGGTATGATAATTATATAAATATTGGAAAGAGGCATAAAAAATGCCCAGAAATATAGCATTATATAAAATTGAAAAAGAAATGGAGATACTAACACCGCGTGATCAAAGGAGGGAACCAAATGTCCTATAAAGTGAGCATTGTTATAGAAAAAGACGAATATGGTTATTATGTCTATTCCCCTGAACTTGAAGGATGTCAATCACAGGGTGATTCGCTGGAAGAGGCTATGGCAAACATTAAAGAGGCTATTGAACTCTATATTGAAACATTGTCAGAGGACGAAATTAAAGAATGTCTGAGCAAGGAGATTTTGACAACTTCATTAGAGGTGCAAGTTGCCTAAACTACCACGACTGACACCGCAGGAAGCCGAAACTTTCTTATTTAGAGCGGGCTTTGAATTGATTAGAAGTAGGGGGAGCCATAGAATATACATGAAAAAGCTAAAAGGATCGTCATTCCGTTTCATACCGGTAAAGTCCTGCATCCCAAAGTAGTTAAACAAGTTCTTAAAGCATCTGAAGATATTCAATAACATTTCCCTGCCTGCTACTATTTGATTCGTTCCTCAGCCGAAAGCGTATCGGTGCGCTCCATAACGGCAAGCGCTGCCTGGAGTTCTTTGCCTGTGAGCGTTTGCCGCAGGCTGGAATCGAGCATCTCCGCCGTGATCGGGTCGCCCGCGCGGGCAAGGAACGCCAGTGCCGCAATGGCCCGCTCTGTCTTTGCAATAGAGAATGCACTGAAGTCGATCTCGCTTATCCTGGCGCTTGTTGCAGGTATTTCTAACCCTTTAGCCATGATGATCCTTGTATTTCCTCCAGCCTTCAAGAAGATATCCTTATGCCGTGCGACTCCCTCCTGGGATATGGCGACGATTACATCCGGCTTTTCTACACCGGTGAAGACGACAGGCTCCGGGGAGATGATCACCTCGCTTACGGATTGTCCCCGCAGCACGGTAATGTCATAGTCGTTCTTCTGTGTTGCGTGCATACCGGCCGAAATAGCTGCGAACGCCAGCAGTGCCCCGGCCGACTGTATCCGGTCACCGGCCGAGCCTATCAATACGACCTCCCGCCGTGCCTTCAGCAGCGATGCGAAATTCACCTCGATTCCGGTCATGTCCAGGCCGCCGCTCTGCAATGACATCTTTTCCCGATAGTGATCGCCGTATTCACGGCGTGCGTTGGCGGCCACAGGGCCATCGAAGGGGGGAAGTTTATTAATGGAGGTTTCTATTTCCCGTAGAGACATGGGATTTCGCTTGGTATAGCGGCCGGTGCAGAGTCCCCACAGATCCACAAGGGAGAAGCCTTCAAAGGATATGGCGCGGACGAGTATCTCGGCTATATCCTTCCGATATATGGACGCGCGCGCCACATATGGAGCACCGGCGGCAGCAGCGACGCTGCAAATATCCATGGGGCTTTCCAGGACATTGAGGAAGCCCGAAGCCACCGATGCCTCCGACGGCGTGGTGCAGGAAAACTGGCCTCCCGTCATCCCGAAATTAAAATTGTTCAGAATGAGGAGTGTGAGATTGAGGTTGCGGCGGCAGGCGGCCAGCAGATGAGCGCTGCCGATCCCTATGCATCCGTCACCCATGGTGACCACTACCGTAAGCTCCGGGCATGCCATCTTTATGCCTGCGACGTAGGTCAGGGCGCGCCCGTGCAGGCCGTGCATCGCGTGGGTATTGAAGTAAACATCAAATAGTCCGGAACAGCCGATATCACTGACGATTGCCACTTCATTGCCTCTTAAGCCCATTTTCTGAAATGCGGTATCCAGGGCATGAAGGCTCCGCTCGTGGGAGCATCCGGGGCAAAACACGGGGGGACGGGTGTGGTTAAGCAGACTATCCATGGAGCGCCTCCCGTATGATTTCCGCGGGCGTGATTAGTTCACCGCACATCCGGCCGAAAAAATCCACCTTCTTGTCGCAAAGCACCCGCCGGATTTCGTGCACATACTGTCCCAGGTTCATTTCCACCACCAGCACCCGTTCTATGCCTGCGGCGGCATCCCAAAGAACCCGTTCCGGCACCGGCCACAGTGTCTTCAACACTAAGAGAGAAACGGGTACTCCTTTTTCCCGGAGTAATTCATGGCACGCTGCCCGTGCCGCCCGCGCCGTCACGCCGTAGGTGACGATCAGGGTGCGCGCGCCCTGCCTCTCTTCGGACTCAAAAAAGGAAAATGATTCTATGTGGGATTCAATCTTTTTTTGTAAACGCTCCACCGATTTTTGAATAACGGCAGGATCGGTCGTAATATACCCGTCCGCACCATGGGTTGATGAAGTTTGCCGCACCGGGGTGGGGCCGCCGATGGGAAGAAAGGCGGGGACATCCTCGCCTTCCTTCACCGCGAAGGGGAAGAATTGTCCTATCGTGTGCCTGGTTC
>DASPQI010000048.1:0-11011 GCA_035625045.1 Syntrophales bacterium
GGGTACATGCGTCTTGATTTGAGAAAGAGCAGCTCGACTTGCTGAAATCAGCTCTGTTGATGGCACGGCACTGGGTATTTATCCCGGTACCGTTGATCACCTCTGTTCAAAATCCGGGGTTTCCGGATGGACACTAGTCTAGGCTCAATTGAACAGATTACCACTCAAATGTGCCCATCAATCCTGATGAATCCGGCATTTCTTTATCAAGAGATAGAGGAGCTGTCAGGCAATAACTATTTAGTGACAGCTCCTCAATGTGCTGATTCTATGTACTCGACCGTCTTCTCGGCAAGTGTCTTCATGACATATTCAAATTTATCCGCGTCCCTATCAAGCAAGGTCATCCGGAAACCGGGTACAGAGGTAAAGAAAGAAGTCAGCGGTACAACGCAGATTCCTGTCGAACCCAAGAGGTAATAAACAAAGCGTTTATCAAACTCTATCCTTTCGGACGTAAGCTTCTCAACATACTGTCTTATCTCGGGCTGGGCAATGGGCAACGTTTGTCTGTTATTGAGAGATGCTTCGTTGAAGACCACCGACATGTAAAACGCACCGTTACTCCTGTTCACAATAAGATAAGGGACATCTTTGAGGCTGTTGTAGGCGATGTTGGAAAGCCTTTCATAATGATGGATACGGTCATTCAGATATTTTTCATACTCCGGGTGCGTAATAATTTTCGGAATCGCCATCTGCGGCAACGTTGTGGAACAGACCTCCGACATCTTCTGGTTTACTATGGTATTGAAGTACCGTTCGAACTTTTCATCCTTATGGACATTGTATACTTCCATCCATCCACACCGTGAGCCGGGCCAGGGAAATTCTTTCGAGATGCCCTTCATGCTGATAGCAGGGACATCTTCGATAATGTCAGCCAAGTTGACAGTTTTTTTCCCGTTATAAACAATATTTATATATGTCTCATCAAAAATCAGGAAGAGGTCATACTCCCTTGCAATCTCCACAATTTGCTTAAGCGTCTCCGGGGAATGAACAAATCCTGTGGGATTGTCCGGATTGATAACGAGGATACCGACGATTGCTTTATGGCTCCTCACTTTCTGTTCGAGTTCACGGATGTCCGGAGACCAGTCCCGATATGGATTCATCCGGTAGGTATTAGGTGGAAAAGAGGCATGGAGCACCTCCGCCAGTAGATGCGTAGAGTACGTCGGTTCAGGCATGATGATTCTCGCATCCACGCGGATGGAGCTGTACGCGCGAGCTATAGCATCACCAAGGCCGTTGAAAAATATGATATCCTCAGGGCTTATCTGTACCTTACCCATTTTGTTCACTCGCTCTGCGAGGAATTCGCGGGTTTGATCTACCCCCTTTGTGGGACAATAACCGTAGGAAAGGTCATTCCTGAGAACTTCAATCAGGACTTCTTTCATCCATTCAGGTATTTTTTCACCTTTATGAATGGGATCACCAATATTTTCCCAGGTTACTTCTATGCCGTATTCTTTCAGTTTGTTGGCGACATTGACGATCTGGCGTATTTCATAAACCAGGCCGCTGCCGTCTTTTGCAATATCAAACCTCATAAACACCTCGTTGGTACTTTATTAATATACATTTTTGTATAATACAGTTTATATTAAATAGCCAATATTTTTTGTTCACAAGACCGGCATAATTCCCCGCTATTCAAGCTCTGAGATGATTCCCATCCTGACATAAATAGGACGAACCTGTTTTCTCATTTGGGGAAGCTTAAGTGCAAAGAACAGCGAACCGATGATACAAGTCGCGCCACTTATAATGAGCGTGTTGGGAGCCCCTATCAAGGCTGCTATTGCGCCTGCAAAGAGATTACCGAGCGGCGCCATGCCGATAAATGCTGTTGCATAAATACTCATTACGCGACCGCGTTTATCCTCTTCGACGATGCTTTGCAAAATGGTGTTGCTTGATGCCATCTGGACTATCATCCCGAATCCTGTAATAAGCATCATGCAAAGCGAAATGGTGATCATTTTTGAAAAAGAAAAGGCAATTAGCCCGATACCAAAGACACCAGAAGCGTAGGCGATGAATCGTCCCAGACCGAGAATGGTTTGTCGTGATGCCAGATAGATTGAGCCTGTGAGGGCGCCGATACCGGATGCCGCCATAAGAAATCCCAGTGTATGAGGTCCGCCGTGGAGAATATCTTTCGCAAAAATGGGCATGAGTACCACATAGGACATGCCCATGAAGCTCATCAATCCGAGTTGGAGAAGAATATAGCGTATCGGCGCAAATCCGAAGGCATAGGAATAACCCTCATGCAAGTCCTGCCACAGTCGGGATTTACGCAATACCTTTTCCTTTTTTGGAACATTCATTGCCAATAGAGCGATAATTATCCCCACAAAACTTATGCCGTTAAGGAAAAAACAGACACCCTCACCCAGATAACCGATGAGTATTCCTGCAATGGAAGGCCCGATAAGCCTTGCGCCATTGAACATAAAAGAATTCAGGGCAATGGCATTCCCGAGGTCTTCTGCTTTATCTATGATCTCAACGATGAATGACTGACGTGTAGGCATATCGAAGGCATTGATCAGACCCAGGAAGGCACTTAAGACAACAACATGCCAGACTTCTATGGTTCCGGTCAGGGTAAGAAGGGCAAGGGTCAATGCCTGAATCATGGACAACGTCTGAGTCACAACCAGTATACGATGACGATCCCATCTGTCTGCATATACACCAGCAACAGATGCAAAGAGAAAGATAGGGATCTGGCTTGAAAAACCGACAATACCTAAGAGTAATGCGGAATTTGTGAGTCTGTAAACCAGCCAGCTCATGGCGATCTGTTGCATCCAGGTCCCTATCAGGGAGATGCCCTGACCGCCAAAAAAAAGCCGATAATTTTTATGATGCAGCGCCCGCAGGATGAATTTAAAACTGACCTGATTGTTTGATGTCGACGCCTTCGGCATGGTTCTGAATCTATATTCTTTTTAGATGAAAAATCAATTTAAACCTGTTCCATGATTTCACAATAAATCTTCATTTGAGCGAAATAAAGCACATAATAGTGTTAATTTTATATTAAAATAACACATATTTGTTCTTAATATACAAATATAAAATGCCAAAGAATGGCTATTATTTAATGATTTCAAAGAAATGTCACCAATGGCACATTCTTTGATTTGTAAATTAATCAACATAATAATATCAGCTAAATTTAGTATATTTTTTTGCACGAGAAAATTTTTATAATTCGGAAAGGAGGCAGTGAGATGATTCAAATAATGAACCGGAATAATTGGTTGCTGGCATTTACAATGATGATCTTCATCGCCGCTTTCATTACGCAAGCATGGGCAGCGTTGCGGCAAATGGCTTATCAAAAACTCAACATGATGGAAAAAACGCCAATTACGGCAAGATTTAGTGTTACAAAAATCTCGACATATGCTGTCCTTGTAGCAGTCTTCCTCATCACTATTCCATCCACTCGGTAGATCTCTTTTGCAGAATTCTTTAGTTAATACGAAAATAGAATTTATTCACCCCCTTTTCTAAAGGGGGCAGGGGGGATTTTTTATTCCTTTTGCAAAATCCCTCTAAATCTCCCTTTATAAAATGGAGACTTAATGGGTATTCATGGTTCCCTATTGGAGCCTGCCCTCGAATGTTCTTATCGGGGGCGAGGACACGTTTTCATGCCTTCGTGGTGCCCCCCCACTGGGGCATGTGGATTTTTAAGCCAGAGACGAAAGATAGGAGCCAAGGTTTTGTTTTTTTGTCAGGCCCAGTTTATGTCTGATATGATACCGAAATACATTGACCGCACTTTCAGAAACATTCAGGAATGATGCTATCTCTTTGGTAGTCTTTCCCTCCTTGATAAGATTGGCAATTTGAACTTCTCTTTTGGTGAGGTTCATATATTTGACTGACAATTTCTGGGCAAAGGGGGATACGATGTCTATTAGATTCGATTCAAGAATATGGACATATGACATGCCCTTCAAATCCACATGGGCTTTCAATTTCTCCATATGAGGCAAGACAAGGACCTTGATGTTTGACAGTACTTTTTGCTCTAGCTCGCTTCTATCCTCCTCTCTCTGTTTCAGTAAAACACGTAAGGCAGCGTTAAGGTCTTCTAGTTCAAGGGTCTTGGTCTCAAGCTCCTTTTCTCTCTTCTCCAGTGCCTCCTCCGCATGTTTGCGCTCGGTAATGTCACGGATCGACTCGATGGCGCCCATGATGTTGCCCTTGCCATCATAAAGGGGACAGGCTTTTGCCCATATAAAGGCCCTCTTCCGATGCAAAAAAGGAATCCATTTTTCTACTATGAGAAGATCCTTCTCCTTCTTGAGGATGGAATAATAACTCTGTTCAATTTCTCTGTCCGGTTTTAGTATCAGATCCAGCAGGATGGGCCTTCGCGCGCCATAAAACGGCATGGCATACTCATAGTCCCCCTTACCCAGCATATCGGACGCTTTAACTCCCGTCAACTCCTCCATGGCACGATTCCAGGCAATAACCTTTCCGCGCCGATCTATAGCAAGGGTCGCATCAGGTAGAAAATCAATGATATCGGCCAGGCGTCTTTCCGATTCTCGAAGGGCCTCCTCCTTCTGTTTGTGTTCCGTAATATCCATGGAGTTTCCCAGGATGGCAGGCCTGCCCTTGTAAACAATGGGTGTGACAGTCTCCATGATCCAGTGGGTCTCGCCGTTTTTACCGATAATCCTGAATTCATAAGGGGAAGTGCGGTTCCCTTTGAGCATGTCGATAGCTCCCTCCCTCTGTATCTCCCTGTCTTCCGGGTGAACGATAGAGTTTGATTTTTTACCGACAAGGTCTTCAGGTGTGTAACCGGCATATGAAGCGGCGTTAGGGTTGGCTGATTTGAACAGGCCATCCTGCACTACGTAGATTCCGACAAGGGATCGTTCTGTTAAGGTTTGAAAAAGCTGGTCACCGTCACGCAGTTTTTCTATATCACTTCTGTCGTGCATGGTTTTTTTCTTCATTTTTTTCTACCTAAAAATCCATTGTCCAAGAGGTTTCTCCTTTTAATAAATGAATCGGGGCATTAAGTGCAACTATAATTTTCATTACTCTTTTGTGAAGGGAGGACGGCACGTGTGTTTCAAATGAGAAATCGCCCGGTTTATTAATGAGTGATTCTGAAGACTAGCAGTTGTCAGTCAATACTAAATTCGATATTGCCGGTCAGGTGAAGTTTGACATTTATGGATAAATAATCAGCCGGACAGAAAGAAAAACGACCACAGCAAGAATCAGTGTGATAAGCATCAGGGCATTTGCTTTCAGTATATCTCTTTTCTCCAGATCTCTGATAGGATCTCCAAGGGTTGCCCTGAAAGATGGCTGTCCAAAGTAATAATTCAGGCCCCCGAGCTGTACCCCAAGTGCTCCCGCAACGGCAGCTTCAGACAGGCCTGAATTGGGGCTAGGGTGTTTCTTGCGATCCCGGAAGATTATTTTAAAGGAATTCAACATGCTGAGTCTCAGGAAAAAAGCAGCAATAGGGATCATCAACGCCGTCAATCTGGCTGGTATGAAGTTGACCAGGTCATCCAGCCTTGCCGCGGCCCAGCCAAATTCTATATATCGCTCGTTTCTGTACCCAAACGTAGAATCGAGGGTATTTACTGCCTTGTAAAGCATTGCCCCTACAGGCCCTGCAAGGACTGCAAAAAATAACGGCGCCGTTACGCCGTCCACAGTATTTTCGGCAACGCTTTCCACTGTCGCACGGACAATGTCGGTCTCATCGAGGATATCGGTGTCCCGACCCACCAGCATGGCAACCTTTTTTCTGGCTTCTGCAAGATTTCCGGATTTCAATTCATGATAGACATTTAAACTGTGCCTAATGAGATCTCTGGCGGCCAAAGTCGTGTAGAGAATGATTACGGAAACTACATCGGCAAAGAGGGGATGAAGCAAGCCCGCAGCCATGATAACGGCATACGTTGCCAGACCCGTGACCGTCAGGACAAGGAGGACGGCCAGCACACCCGCCATATGCGGACTACGGAAACTTTTTCTTAACGGATTCTCCAGAAAGGCGGCGTAACGTCCCATCAGTTTTACAGGGTGGGGAAGCCACCGGGGATCGCCCAAAAGAAGGTCGAGAAGAATAGCGGCAAGAATCTGATATTCCAGTCTCATATTAAGATATTCAGGTGAAAATCCTGCTCATAGTTACAGCCGCCAGAGCAGGGATAATCTCTGTGATCTCACAAACGGCACCCAGTGTGTCACCTGTATATCCGCCAATCTTACGGAAACAGTAAACCAGAAAAAGTGCAGCTGCAAGAAGTGATAAAGTACTCGCTGCAAGGCCCAGCCCATGTTCGGCAATCCACCCCACTGCGAAGAGAAACACTGATGACCAGAGTACATTCAACCATGATCTACCCTTACCGAAAACCGTCGCGAGACCGCCTTCATGCCTAACGTAGGACAGGGTTCTCATCATCATGACCAGGGAACATCGCCCCGCCAGAGGCATCAGGAGAATGATGCCGAAACGGAGAGGCGCGGACAGAGTCATCAATAGAGAAATCTTTAGAATAATCACAAATACTACAGCGACAACCCCCATTACGCCGGTACGACTGTCTCTCATTATTTCCAGAACCCGTTCACGAGGCCGGGCGCTAAAAAACCCGTCTGCCGTATCCGCAAGACCGTCCATGTGTAACCCCCCCGATATGCTGGTCAAGGCAATCACGGTGATCACACTTGCCGGTAAGAAGGGCAGAATAAAACATATGAGGTGGTCAAAAGCCGCGATGATTATCCCGATGAGTAAACCAACAACGGGGAAATACGGCACGGACTTTTCGAGTTCTTTCTCTCCACCGACGAAACTTTTTGGAAATGGGAAAACAGTCAAAAACTGGATGGCTGCCAAGAATGGTTTCATAAGAAGTTACTGAAAAACATCTTTCTTTGGGGGCTGTTCAAAAACGCTCAGATGCAAGGCGCTCATGGTTCGACAAGCTCACCATGACACGTGGCTGTATTAAGCCTGCCCTGAGCTTGCCGAAGGGTTGAGTGGTTCGGGTTGCAGAGCAACGAAGCAAATGAGCATTTTTCAACAGCCCCATAATATTTTATTTATCCGCCTTGGACACCGCCGCTTCCTCAAAGGTGGCTACCTCGGTAATAATCCGCACGGCCGCTTCTACCAGGTTCATGGAGAGGGCCGCGCCCGTTCCTTCACCGAGCCTGAGATCCAGATCCAGGAGAGGCTTTTTCCCCAGACAATCGAGGGCGATTTTATGTCCTTTCTCCATGCTGCGATGAGAAGCGATCATGTAATCGCGGGATACCGGGGCTAAATTAGCGGCAATCAGCGCACCGGCAGTGGATATAAAGCCATCGATGAGTACCGGTTTTCTCATGGAAGCGGCACCTAGAATCAACCCGGCTATCCCGCCGATCTCAAATCCACCCACTTTAGCCAGGACATCGAGGGCGTCACCGGGATTAGGTTTATTCACGGCGATGGCTTTTTCAATCATGGCAATTTTTTTTAAGAGCTGCTTGTCATCGATGCCTGTACCGCGGCCCGCTATCTCAGAAACCGGCGACCCACTGAAGATGTTAATGATCGCGGCGCTGGGAGAAGTATTGCCGATCCCCATATCGCCGGTCCCGAAAATGTCAGTAGATGCCCCCAGTTCCTGGGCCACCTCAATTCCTCCTTCCAGAGAGCTAACCGCCTCATCCCTGGACATGGCCGACTCGGTTAACATATTTTTTGTCCCTGCCCCGACTCGTTTGGAAATAATCTTCCCTCCTTTAACCAGTGCGCTCAGGTCTCCGGCCACGCCCATATCGACAACCACAACCCGTGCACCGACAAGCCTCGCCAGGGCGTTGATACCGGCGCCGCCGTTGACGAAGTTGTACACCATCTGCACGGTTACTTCCTGCGGATATTTGCTAACCCCGGCAGCTGCAATTCCGTGATCACCCGCCATGGTTACCACAGTTTTACGGCTAACAGACGGTTTTATAGAGACTGTCATACCTGCCAATTCCTCCGCTAGATCCATCAATCGGCCCAGTGCCCAATATGGCATGGTTAGCTGTTCAAGCCTTGCCCTTGCCCGGACACGGGTGTCCGCGTCCTGGGGTGCTATCTTTTTAATCGTCGATCCAAGCAAGTTCATATTATTTTATCTCCTTTAATATTCACAGGAAGGCCGCTTATCATGAATGTGACAGCATCGGCGCGACCTGCTATTATCTGATTGCACCGCCCCGTAAGATCCCGAAAAAGACGGGAAGCGGGATTTTCGGGGACAATTCCCATTCCCACCTCATTGGTTACAAAAATAACCGTACTTCGCATACCATCGCAAACTTCGATTACACCTCTGCACTGCATGGCAATATCTTCTTCGGTGATATTTTTACCCTGCAACTCGGCTTCATACATAAGATTATTGATCCATAGGGTGAGGCAGTCAACCAGGATTACCCGGCTTCCTATTGCCCTTTTTAATGCACCTGCCAGGTCTTTCGTCTCTTCGATGGTCTGCCAGGCCGACGCATGGCGCATTTCTCTGTGCTTCCGAATCCGCTTCTCCATTTCTTCATCGACAATTGGACAGGTTGCAACATAGGTCCTGATGCCGGTAACAGACTCGGCTAGAGTCTGCGCATATGCGCTTTTACCGCTTCTGCTGCCGCCTGTTATGAGGATGATCCTTGCCATACATATTACCCATCGGCCTCCTCAACGGCCTTGCCCGATTCATTCAATCCACACAGCAGACCGGCGCCGTCAAACAGCTCAATAGTCGTAACCGAGGCGCGCTCTATTCGGAAAAGGATATACTGCCACGGTTCGAGACCGAGGAAATAGCAAATTAAAAGCCGTATAATGCCCCCATGAGTACATACAAGAACGGTGTCGGCAGAATCTTCTGCCAAACGATCCGCAATTCCGACAACCCTTCCGACACAATCACCAATCCTCTCGCCGTCCGGAAAGGCAAAATTCATGTCGAAATCGGACCACCTTTTTACCTCATCAGGAAACTGCGCCGCTATATCAGCGAAAGCCAAGCCTTCCCACCTGCCAAAGTCAATTTCCCGCAGGTCCTGGTCAACCTTACAGTCCACACCGCTTTGCTCCAGTACAATTGCGGCCGTTTCTTTGCAACGCTTCAGGGGGCTGCAATAAGAGCAGTCTATACCTTGACTGCGGAGCCATGCACTGATTGCCCTCACCTGTTGATGTCCCCGTTCACTCATGGAGACGTTTGTACTTCCGATGTACCGGTCGTGATATTCATCACCAACATCACCGTGTCTTAGAAGCAACAATTTTCGGGCCATAAACGCCTCAAAAAAAACCCACAGACCATTAACTGATCCGTGGATGCCGTTTTTCATCTCCGCTGGATTCAGCTTTGACTGCACCGCGCACATGTCAAAACTTCCTTGGTCCACAGGCAGGTCTTCTGACTTCCGGCTCTTTCTACTTGCCGCGCCTTCCCATCCTGAGAGGAAAGTGGCTCTTGCGGTTTTCGTCCCCGGTTACAGCGGCGGGCCCGTGGCGGATTTGCACCGCCTTCCCTCACGTCCTTTCAGACTACCCATGTTAGGGGATGCGTAACACAGGCATGAGGGGTTGTCAAGAGAATCAATTCCCAGATAAAAAAACAAATGAATGTCAACTTATATGGAAAATAGAATTATGCTTCTCTAAACATGAAGAGGCGTTATACTAAAACCATCAATCTTTAACAGGTGTCCAGGTCTTGTCGGGATTGTACGACTTAATCTTCTGGACAATATTTATTGTATCCGGTCCGAGGTTTTTCTGATAAACCTTCCCATGCTGATTGACGACAAAGGTCATTATCCCTGATTTTCCCCAGTTTGAGGGGAATGCGACTAGGGCGAAACCACCAACCATGTTGCCGTTAACGATGTAGTTATAGCTGCCTCCTGGAACGTTCTTTCCCTGCCTCGTCAGTATCCTGAAATAATAACCGTGAAATGGTGAAGGCTCCGCTTCTTTGAAGGCTGCCTGTTTCTTCTTGTAGCCCTCGTGCCAGGCCCGTGCCACGAGCTCACCAAGGGGGCTCACTTGTTCGCCCCGCGCGGCCCTCCAGAAGAGACCGTTCCTTTTACCAGGATCGCTCCGAAGTTTCTGTGCATAAGCAAATATGCCGTCACCATCCCAGTCCTTAAGTACATAATCCCGTTGTGCCTTGACATAGGCCCGGCAGACCAGTATGGTAGTAAGTTCATCTTCCCCAATACGTCGGTTCAGTATCTCTTCCTTGCCTGCATCAGTATCAAAGAACCATTGATCATTATATTTTACGATGGGAATGGGAAAGGGCCAGTTCTCGTTGCCGACGTGGAGGACCACTTTTGAATCATTCTCTTTAACGAGGTCTGCTTTCTCTGCCAGGTGTTTGGCGAAGTCGGCAAATTCTGCGGCTTCCTGCACCTCATCACCCGAGCGGAGATCCTTTCCGGAAGGCCCGAATATTTGATCAAGCACAGTCTTGTCGTTTGCCTTGACGGCCTCGGTGAGGGTTTTTAAGGCATCTTCGGGAGAGGAGAAGAGTCTCTGCGATGGCGCCTCGACTGCCGCTATATTCGAGGCAAAGAAGAACATCGCTATCGTGAAAAGCACAGCGATAAAAGCCATACCCCGCGACGGACGAAATACGGGTTTCTGCTGAATTGTTTCCATGGTTTCTTTCCTTTCCTTATTCATTAATTCCCTGTTATAAAAATAATTTCCTGTCCATACTATCGATGCGGTCTGCCCCGGGTGTCGTCCTTCCCGGCGGGGGCACCGCCCTTTGTTGGAGGGGCGGCCGAAGGACGTACAACTGCGCTGCTCTGGCGGCTGGCCTGACCGCGAAGACTCTGTTGTCTGGCCTCATTGGCTCCCCTGTAGCCACCGAAGGTAACTGATGGCGTTCTGGGAGTCTGCAAGCCTTCGCGTTCAGGACGGGCCTGA
>DASPQI010000049.1:0-6593 GCA_035625045.1 Syntrophales bacterium
TTTGTATTGTCAACATATGCCTTATGGTGCTTCCCGTAATGAAACTCCAAAGTGTTCGCACTAATCACAGGCGCCAGCGCATCCTTCGCATAGGGCAGTTCGGGTAACTGAATAGCCATAATCCGTCCTCCTTTCATTTCAAATAGTACTTATCTCGTGTTATATGTGGTATGACTATTGTAAATAGTAACACATTAATATTTCAGTATGCAAGAAATGATCGGACCGGCGAGATGGCAAATGGGAAGATGAAATTCCGATTGCATAGACTTGTTTTGATTATAGTCATCACAAATTTATGTTATCACCTTATTTTTTGATGAATCTTTTATAGGCGAGACTTGAGATAAAAAGCACGAAATTAATCAAGACAACAGTTGCTCCTGTGGGAAGGTCAAGGAAAAAAGACAAAACAATTCCCAAGACTACTGAGGTAACTGCTGATAATGAAGCAGTTACCATCACAGCCTTAAAGCTTCTCGCAATCTGGAGCGCAGTTACCGCAGGGAATATTAGTAGTGCGGAAATCAGCATGATGCCTACTACTTTCATTGATAAAACGACTGTTACTGCGGTTAGGAGAACAAATATTGAATTGATGAACTTCGTATTGATGCCCGAGACTTTTGCAGAGTCTTCATCAAAGGTGATGGATAATAGCTCATTGTAATAAAAGATGATAACCGTGATAACCAATATCGAAAGTACAATGGAGATAACTACCTCGGCGTTACTGATTGACAGGATACTGCCAAACAGATAACTGAAAAGGTCAACATTAAAACCGCCAGCGATACTAGAAAGCATAACACCTGCTGCAACGCCGAGGGACGAAACTACACCTATCGCGGCATCCCCGTATAATCTTGCCCTTTCTGTCAGTTTTAAAATGCCGATCGAACATGCCATGACAAGAGGAATAGACACATACAGTGGGGACATTTTCAGAAGCAAGGCCAGCGCCACACTGCCGAATGTAGCATGCGCAAGGCCGTCACCTATGAGAGAAAATCTTCTTAACACCAGGAATACACCCAGGGTAGAGCAAAGTATCCCGATGAATAAGCCCGCAATCAGCGCCCGTTGGATAAATCCGTATCGGAGAAATTCAGTCAGTTCCATGAGTCCCTAAGAATGAGTCAGGTCCTGATTAATGCCTGTGGCAGATAACGTGTTGAGCATACTCTCCAAAGAATTGGGTGATTTCAATGGATTTGCAAAAATCATCAAAGCTTCCATAAAAGATAAGCTTCTTATCAATATAGAGTAACTTTGAAGTATATCTCCCAATGTTACCCATATCGTGAGTGACAATTATAACGGTGACCTGTTTCTTCTTATTAAGGTCGTTCATGATATCGAAAAAACGATCCCGCATTTCCGGGTCCAAAGCATCCGTTGGTTCGTCGAGGATGATGAATTCGGGATTATTCACAAGGGCTCTCGCAACAAGGGTCCTCTGCTGCTGACCGCCGGAGAGCTCTCCTATAGGTGTGTTTTTGAGGTTCTTTATATCGAGCAGTTCGAGGATATTATCGACTGCAGTATAGTCGGACCTACTTATATGTTTGGGAAAGCTTTTTTTAGAAAGCAGCCCCATGGCTACAACTTCGCGTACTGTTGCCGGGAAGCGTGGATTAAAGGCGGCCATTTTTTGAGGAAGATATCCTATTCGATCCCATTCGGAAAATGTGCTGATGTCTTTATCAAAAAGTAGAATCTTTCCACTGTATGGTTTTAACAATCCGAGGATAATCTTTATTAAAGTGGTCTTCCCCGAACCGTTTGGTCCGACAAGACCGATATAATCACCTGCCTTTATGGAAAATGATATATCACTCAAGACATCCAAAGAGTTATAGCGGAAATAAAGATTGTCTATGGAAAGGATATCTATGGGCATTGCAATCCAACCTTAAGGTTTTTCAAATTATTTTCCATCAAGGAAATAAACTGTACCCCGCTGTTCATCTCTTCCCTGGTTACATTATGGGCTCCATGGAGCATCAAGAGGCTGCAGCCCGTTTCTCTTGAGATCACTTCACCCACTTTCGGTGTTATGAGCTCTTCATAGAATATGTAATTAACCCCATATTTTTTTACCGTGTGCGTCAGTTCAACAAGACTTTTTGGAGTCGGTTCTGCATCCGGAGCAAATCCTTTATATGCGGATATATATTTTAGGTTATATCTTTTTGCGAGATAGCCGAAAGCAAAATGTCCTGCATGGATGATAATCTTGTTTCTGCATTTTGACAGTGTGTCTTTATATTTTTTGTCGAGTTCCTCAAGCTTATTCTTGAATTCATTTGAGTTGTTTGCATAAAAATCTTTATTTTGGGGGTCCTTGGCAATCAAGGCGGCAGCAATAGTATCCGCTATTTTAATGGCATTGGAAAAATCAAGCCAGATATGGGGATCCGGGCCTTCTGATTCGCGTTTATGGGCTTGTTCAGTTTCTTCATGTATATGAGTCCCTTGAATCAATGCTATGCCTTTGCTTGTGTCAACAACGGTAAGTCCCTTGGTATCAATACCTTTTAACAGATTAGGAACCCATGGCTCCATAGACTCACTCGTAAAGATGAAGAGGTCCGAGTTCTGTATCCGTGTTACGTCAGCTGGTCTGGGTTCAAAGGTATGGGCTTCCACACCTGGCGGCAACAGCAGGCTCACATCCACCTTTTGCCCGCCAATATTTTTCGCGAAATCGTAAAGAGGAAAGAGGGTAGTTACAATCTTGAGCTTTTCCTTGCCGACAGACTTTTTTTCATTTTTCTGGCAGGATGGAAGGAATAGACATGATAAAATTGTGATTGATAAGAAAAGGTAGACAACTTTTTTCATTTTTACCTCAAATATTTGAAGCTTTATCTAACATAAACAAAACCCCTTTTCAAATTACATTCTCAATCTGTAAGAGTTTTTTCTTGACAAATATCGGATTTTATATCAATTTGAACATCAATTCATATTTTGAATAAATATTCTAATATTTGAATTAAAGTTCAATTATGGAAAAGTCGAAAAGAAAAGAAATGGAGTTTCAGCTCCGCAGGACTGAAATCCTGAGTGAGGCGGAGAAAATTTTTGCTTCGAAGGGGTTTCATAATGCGACTATGGCCGAGATTGCCAGTGCGTCGGGTTTTTCCATCGGGACTCTTTATCATTTCTTTAACGGGAAACAAAACCTGTATGCGACAATGGTTACTGAAAAACTTGAGAAAATGTATTCTGAAATCAGAGAGTCGGTTAACAGGGAGGAGATGATAATAGATAAAATAAAGAAATTAGTAGAATCACAGTTTAACTTTGTCGAGAACAATGTTGATTTCTGTGACCTGCTTATTCGCGGCGAGGGTACGACCGTCTCAGAAGGGGGAGCCTTACTAAGGGAAAAATTGATAACCGATTACTTTAAGCATGTTAATTTTGTAGCAGACATCATGCGTTTGGGTACAAACACAAAGATACTAAAGGCGAAGGATCCGCAGATGATGGCATATACGCTCCTTGGCATTATCCGCTCGTTCATATATTACTGGATGATTAGAGAAAGGGATACTCATCTGAGCGATAAGGTCGATTGTGTCAAGGACATCTTCCTGAAAGGAATAATACTGAAGGTTAAGTGATGATTGATCGCCCTTACAGGACTATTATTCTATTAGTATTGTTTTTTTCGGCTTTTCCGATCTGTCTGTATGCCGGAGAGTATTCACTTGAAGACCTGTATCGCGTTGCATTGGAGAGGGCGGAAAGAATCAAACTTTCGGAAGAGGATCTGTATATCGCAAAAACCGGCAAGGACAAGGCGATAGCTGCGCTTCTTCCGAAGTTGTCTGCCTTCGGCAGTTATACAAGATATACGACAGAGCAATACAATGATCAAGGAACGCTTCTTCAACCCAACAGCGCAACTGCTTGGGGCCTGAGGGCGGACGAATCATTATCTGTGAGCGGGCGTGAGTTAACTGCATTTAATATCTCAAAAGAAAATATCGTTAAGAGCCAGTATGACCTATATGCGACACGTGAGGGTTATCTTCTGACAATCGCATCTGCTTACTATGATGTTATGAAAGCTAAAAAAGCCCTCGATATTGCGCAGTCTAATCTGGAGAGGCTCAGCAAATATAGAGACGCCGCAGAAAAGCGATTGAAGGTGGGGGAGGTTACAAAAACAGTCCTTTTCCGTGCAGAAGGGGAGCTTTCAGGGGCCCGGTCCGATGCTGTGAAGGCAGTAAATGCTCTTGAACTCGCGAAGGCAGTACTGGCGAGGACAGTCGGCATCGAGGGAAATTTTCGACTTAAGGAAACAGCCTCGGAAGAAATGCAAATATCGTCCGAGACAGAGTACCAAAAGCTGGCATTTTCCCAGAGGGCTGACTTGAAGAGCTTTGAAATACAGAAGAAGATGGCTGAAGAACAGGTTCAGTATACGAAAGGGGGGTATTGGCCGACATTATCCCTTTCGGGAGTTTATGCGGGGGCTGATCAGTCACCGGAGACGCTGACTTTGGTTAAGGACAGCAGATATGGACTGCTGTCTTTGAATTTTCCTTTATTTGAAGGCGGCCTGACGAGGGCACAGGTCGATGAGGCTAGGGCAAGGGAGAGGCAATCAGGACTCCTTTACGAAGATTTAAAGAAATCCATAGCGGTCGAGGTGCAGGGCGCCTACCTTGATCTCGTAACGCAAAAAGGTATTCTGAAATATCTGGAGGACCAGGTCGTCTACGCCAGGGATAATTTCAATGCTGTTTCCAAGCAATTCGAGTTTGGACTGGCCCAGAGCCTCGATGTAATGGATGCCAATACGCTGCTTGTTACGGCAGAAAGAAGTCTAGTGCAGGCAGTCTACGACTATCAGGTCGCTATCCTGAGGATGAAAAAAGCGACAGGGATGCTCCTTAAAACAGTCATAGGTAACGGGTCATGACATTAGGTGAACGGATACGCTGGTTGATAGGTAAAAGCATGTCATATTATCATTTGAGAGATTTTGCTGTTGGTACGGCCAAGTGGCTCCTTTTTAGTATAACCTTTGCGGTCATAATTCATGGCTGCGCATCCAAAGAAAAACCCGCCATGCCTCCCGCTCCCGTCACAGTGGCATCGGCAGTCGCAAAGACAGTTCCTGTTCAGATTAACGCCGTCGGGAACGTCGAGCCTTGTCAGACCATATCGGTAAAGGCCCAGATTACAGGACAGATAACAAAGGTCAATTTCAGGGAAGGTCAGGATGTAAGAAAGGGATATCTTCTCTTTGAACTGGACTGTCGTCCCTACGTAGAGGCGCTGAAGCAGGCCGAGGCCAATCTTGCCAGGGATACGGCACAGGCGAAAAATGCCGAGGTCGATCTGCAGCGATATACGGCCCTTCTGGCGGATCAATTTGTGACAAGACAACAGTATGACCAGGTTAGTACGAACTGGGCTGCCCTTGAAGCAACATTGAAGGCCGATAAAGCAGTTGTCGAAAACAGTCGTGTACAGATTCAGTACTGCTCTATTTATTCCCCCATTGACGGTCGGACGGGATCGTTAAAAGTAAACCAGGGAAACATTCTCAAAGCCAATGATGTGGAAGTCGTCGTCGTCAACCAGATAGAACCGATCTATGTCACGTTTGCCATTCCCGAAAAGGATCTGCCGGCAGTGAAAAAATATCAGTCGCAGGGAAAGCTTAAGGTGGAAGCCATGATTAATGGTGATCCACGTCCAGAAACAGGAGTACTGACGTTCATCGATAATGCCGTAAATAAGGCAACAGGCACCATCACCCTGAAGGGGACTTTTGTTAACCGGGAAAAACGCCTCTGGCCTGGTCAGTTTGTCAGTGTCGTCTTGACGCTCACATCCATGTCGGATGCGATAGTGGTCCCTTCGCGCGCGGTTGACACGGGCCAATCAGGCCAATATGTCTTTGTCATTAAGCCTGATCTCACAGCAGAAATGAGATCGGTCACGATCGGTTCTTCGATCGGTGGCGAAACCGTGATACTTAAAGGACTCCAGGTGGGAGAACAGGTGGTCACGGATGGGCAACTACGTCTCATACCGGGAGCAAAGGTGACAATTAAAGAAACACCTTGAAGCAATATAGACAAGGGGTTCCATGAACATTTCGGAAATCTTTATACGCCGACCGATCATGACGACGCTCGTCATGGCGGCGATCCTCCTATTTGGCATTGTCGCCTACAGATCGCTTCCTGTTAGTGATCTGCCTAATGTAGATTTTCCTACAATTCTCGTATCGGCGAATCTGCCCGGCGCAAGCCCCGAAACTATGGCATCGTCAATCGCGACGCCACTTGAAAAGCAGTTTTCCACTATTGCGGGCCTTGACTCCATGACCTCAACGAATGGTCTTGGAATCACCAACATTACCCTGCAATTCAATCTGAGCCGGAATATCGACGCTGCTGCACAGGACGTTCAGACTGCCATAGCCACGGCAGCACGCCAGCTTCCCCAGAATTTGCCTACACCACCTACGTTTCGAAAGGTTAACCCAGCCGATCAGCCCGTCCTTTATATCGCCATGAACACGACCACACTGCCGCTCTCAACGGTTGACGAGTATG
>DASPQI010000050.1:0-5286 GCA_035625045.1 Syntrophales bacterium
AGCTGTCATTGCCGTCTCTGTGGTCTTGATTATCCAGGCCTTCGTTTTCGGTGATGGCGGTATTACCGCCATCGGCGCCAACTGCTTTAATATGGCCATTGTCATGCCTTTTGTCGCATTTTGGACCTTCAATCTGCTTAAAGGATCTTCACAAAAAGGGGCAAGAGTCACTACTGCGGCATTTCTTTCGGGATATGTTGGCCTTACTGCCGCTGCCTTGTGCGCCGCTTTCATGTTTGGTATTCAACCTGTAATAGCGTCAGGACCTGACGGTAGGCCTCTATATGCCCCTTATCCATTATCCATCGCTATACCGGCAGTGGCTATGGGGCATCTGCTTCTGTTCAGCATTGTCGAGGGTGTGATGACAGTTATGATCATGAAGTATTTCCTGAAGCATAAGTCCATGCTCATTTACAGCATGAGAGAGGTAGACCATGAAGAAGTTTGAGAAGAAGCTCTGGCTGTGGCTTTCGATAATGGTTTTATTATCGCCTCTGGGTATTATACTCCCGGAAAAATTCGGGGTGGAAGGGGCCTGGGGTGAATGGAGCCTCGACGTCTTGGAAAAGCTTTTAGGCTACACTCCAGAAGGTTTAAAAAAAACGGCAGATATCTGGAAGGCGCCCATACCGGACTATAACTTTGGGGGTGAAAGTGCATTGCTTTCAACTAAAATCATTTCCTATATGGTATCGGGCATCATCGGGATCGTATTGGCCTCCGTAGCCGTTATTATAATATCAAAACTTCTGTTCAAAAAAGATAAATAAGATTTCTGTATTTCTTCTGTGTAAATCTGTCCAACTGTAGTGAAATAGGGATTCACTCAGACTTTATCGGCGAAAATCATGGGAGTCAAAGCAGAAGACTCAGTACTCTGTGAAAACGGGGATGTACTCTGACATTGGGTACTATTATTCCTTATAGATTGAAGCTCTACGCAGCTAGCTGCGTAGAGCTTCACTTGCGTAAGATGAAAAAAGGTCTAGAAAGTATATTTACGTGAAGGAGGAACTATTCAAAATAGGATCCTTGCTGTTGGCGGCGCATAGTCAGACAGATCAGATTCTTAAGTATGATTTTTTAATGGTAAGGTGGTACGTGTGACTTACTCTTGCGCATTTTTCCAGTTTGTCTTTTTATGCTTGAGTATAAATAGTTATCAGTAACGGTGCCGACAGGAAAATCGCTTGAATTCATCAGATAATCACATAGATTTTGCTTGACAGGCATACTCATTTGTGTTACGAATCTAAAATAGGTAGCACTAATAAATGTGACGACTGCAATAATCAGATTCGACATATCTCTGGAAAAAGCTCTTATTGATAATTTTGATAGGCTTATCAAGGGAAGACAATATACAAACCGATCTGAGGCAATTCGTGATTTGATCCGTCAAGAATTGCTAAAGAGAGATTTGGAAGAAGACAGGGTAGTTGTCGGCGCAATTACTTTCATTTATGAATCATCATCAGAGGAACCTTTTGAATAAAAATTATTGACATCCAGCGTAACCATCAGGATATCATCCAGTACTCCCAACATATCCATCTGGATCATCATAAATGCCTTGAGATTGTGGCGGTAAAGGGAAACTCCAGTAAAGTCAGCGGGCTGGCCGAGAACTTGAAAGCGCATAAAGGTGTCAGGAACGGCTTGTTGAGTGTGTAGGGTATTGATAAAATGAAATAAGGAAGACGGTATTATTTTTTTGTTATTTAGTAACACGTTTATGACAATCATAACACGATTACTGTCTGAAATATCACAAACGGAATGCTGGACGTATTGAATAACATGAATGAATGGCAATTAGGTATAGTCATTTCTCTGGCGATTCATGGAGCTCTTCTGCTTGTATTACTATCTATGCCGATAGCAAATGCGCTTCCGTATACGAAAACCATCTGCATAAGTTTTGCAGAACAGGAAGGGTCATCTTCATCCATAAAAAAAGAATCACCAGTGGCAGTAAGATCAAAAACAGAAAAAGTTCAACGCATCAGTAATCCGGAGGTGATGGAGGCACGACATCATCAGTACGAGACCGATGTAACGGAAAAGCAAAATCTCCAAGACATGGTCATGACAGCTGAAGAGCCAGTTTTGGTGGCCAAAAAGAGTGCGAGAATTACTGGTGAAAACAGTGGCGAAAAGCAGGGCTATGCAACATCCGGGATCGTGAACTCTGGAACGGCGGAGAAGCAGAGAGTTGCGGAGACATCGTTTGGAAATGTCGGAGCTCCCGCTTTCATCCATCGTGAAATGCCCGTATATCCCATGTTGGCTAGGAGACTTGGAAAAGAAGGAAGAGTCGTTCTTAAATTGCTGATCGACAGGAATGGACTCTTGCAGAATATCGAAGTTATAGAACCATCGGGGTTCGGATTTACGGAAGCCGCCATTGAAGCGCTAAAGAAATCCACTTTTGTTCCAGCAAAGAGGAATGGAGAAAAAGTCGCTTCCCAGGCAATACTCGCCGTTCGATTCAATTTAAAATGAGAGATTTATAAGGAGCGTATAAAATGGAATACATCAGGTACGTCATTGATTATGGAGTCATAGGACTTCTTGTTCTAATGAGCATCATCGCAGTTGCCATCGCTGTGGAAAGGCATCTGACCTACAGGAAAATCAAAATAGAGGACTTTGGCGACAGCAAGTTACTTGAACTGGAACTCACAAGGAGACTCCACATGATCGCGACAATCGGAAGCAATGCCCCTTATATCGGGCTTCTTGGCACCGTGCTGGGAATCATGCTCACTTTTTACACTATGGGCAGGGAGGGTTTTGCTGATACGGGGAATATAATGATCGGTCTTGCGCTTGCATTAAAGGCAACTGCCATTGGGCTTACAGTCGCCATACCGTCGGTCGTTTTATACAATATGCTGCTGAGAAAAGTGAAAGTTCTCGTCATGAGCTGGGAGATAACGAATGGACGAGAAAGAATTTGATTATATCAACGTCATCCCCCTGGTCGATGTCATGCTAGTCCTTCTGACGATTGTCTTGACGACCTCAACCTTCATCGCGACTGGAATGATTTCCGTTTCTCTCCCGAAGTCATCACACATGCAAGACGAAATCGTCAAGCGGTCCGTGATCACGATAGACAGGAACGACACGATCTACTTCAATTCGATAGGGATCAGCCTGAAGGAACTGGGAAGAAAAGTCGGTGAGATCGATAAGGACTCTCCCATCCTTGTCAGGGCAGATCGGGACATCCGGCTTCAGATCTTTGTTGATGTCCTGGACATTTTAAACAGTAGGGGTCTAAAGAGGGTTGCAATACAAACCGAAAGAGGAGGCTGATTCAATGCCGGATCGACAGAAATCGGCAGAAGCGGACGTGGCAAGAGGAAAGGCCTATCGAACCTGAATAATAAAACTACAAGCAAATTTCCATTAAAGGAAAAAAATGAATTGACTGTTAAGGGCTTGATGGCCTGTTGAAAGTTCTAGATTCTGTAAGAGCAGGGCAGGAAGCTAACCTTTGGCGAAGGGTCCCTGCCCTGCGAGGGGCGCTGTATTAAACAATTCACCCCTTTTGAATAATAGCATAGAAAGAGGGTGAAATACTAACTGAAATAAGTGGAGATGATTTGGTGAAAATATCTGCGAAATCTTTGATCGTGGTTATTCTGTGGAGCATGGTTTTGTGGAGCATGGTAGGGATTGCACAGGCTGAGGAACAAAAAAAGGAAGAAAAAGCTTCTCAAGGAAGCAACAGTGAGCAGATCGTACGCCTTCCCGAGATTGTTGTCGAAGGCCGGCAGGACAGCTTGCTCGGCCTCGCGGATTCGGCGAGTCAGGGGACGACTGGTGCGGAGCAATTGGCCGATCGTCCGATTCTTCGCAGCGGCGAAGTCCTGGAAACCATTCCCGGTGCTATCATTACACAGCATGCTGGCGGCGGAAAGGCGAACCAGTATTTCCTGCGGGGATTCAATCTGGATCACGGTACTGACTTCGCGGTGTTCCTCGACGATATGCCTCTCAACCTGCCGTCACACGCACATGGCGAGGGTTACTCTGACATGAATATCGTGATCCCAGAGCTTGTGCAACGGATAGACTGGGAGAAAGGTCCCTATTACGCGGATGTCGGTAATTACGGTTCAGCCGGATCGGCACATTTGGTCTTTTACAAGACTTTACCACAAAACTTTGCCAGCGTCGAAGCAGGAACGTACGGTTATCAACGCGCTGTCTTCGGCGTGTCACAAAAACTCGGCCTGGGCAATTTGCTTTACGGGGGCGAGGTGTATCATGACGACGGCCCATGGGTGAACCCGGATAACTACATCAAAATAAATGGCCTTCTGACCTATAACCAGGGCAATGATTCTGATGGCTTCAGCATCACTGCGCGGGGCTATCATGGCAAATGGAATTCGAGCGATCAAATCGCCCAAAGCGCCGTTCCTATCGTCGGTTTTTTCGGCACAATTGATCCAACTGACGGCGGCAATTCGCAGCGTTATAGCTTGCAAGCCGAATTGCATCGCCAGGATTCCAATTCTGCTACGAAAATCATGGCTTATGGATTTTATTACGATCTTGATCTGTTTTCCGATTTCACTTACTTTCTTACGGACCCTGTTCGCGGTGACCAGTTTGAGCAGCAGGACAAACGCTGGGTAGCCGGATTGGACGCGCGCCATACAATCTTCAGTACATGGTTTGGTCACGACGTGCAGAATACTTTTGGTTTGCAAATCCGCAATGACTGGATTAACAATGGCCTTTTCCAAACTGAAAACCGCGTACGTGTGAACAAATTCGATACGGCCGCTGGTACGATTCTACCGGCAACTACTCAGGAGGATCGGTTCACGGATACCCAAGTGGGTCTTTATGTTGAAAACAGGGTCCAGTGGACAGAGAAATTCCGTTCAGTCCAGGCCCTGCGTGGCGACTTTGTCTATTACGATGTCACCTGTATCAACAATCCTCTCAACTCCGGTACTTCTGCCAACTTTCTGCCCAGTCCCAAGCTGAGTTTGATTTTCGGACCTTGGGTAAAAACGGAATTTTATGTTTCGGGGGGATACGGTTTTCACAGCAACGACGCACGCGGGGCGACTCAAACTGTGCAGCCGGTCTCGGCTGATAATCCATTTTCCGGAACGTCGGTTCAGAAAATTCCCAGCCTGATCCAAACGGAAGGAGCAGAAATCGGTGTTCGCATTCTGGCCTTTCCAAATCTGCAAAGTACCATTTCACTCTGGTATCTTCACAGTGAATCCGAACTGCAGCAGAACGGCGACA
>DASPQI010000051.1:0-13162 GCA_035625045.1 Syntrophales bacterium
TTCTATCAGGAGGGTAAGAGGACCCTTACGGGCAATCCGGGAAGCGGCGGCGGCCCCTGCGGGTCCTGCTCCGATAATAATGACATCATATGTCATGTCTAAAATTAATTCTCAGGAGATAATTTTATCGCTTATTTATTGCGAGAGTTGCTCGCAGCATTTCCAGACCATTCCGAATTTCAAACGTCCCTGTGTATTTACGTGTATCGTCGTTCGAATATTTGATGACACAGGTCGGGGTTGATTTGATATTGTATGTACTTATGATCTTTTTGAGTGCCGGATACACCGGCTTAAGGTCATACGGCGTAAAGGTGACACCATGTAAGTTTAGTGCCACTTTGAGTTCTTCTTCAGTCAAGGCAGAACGCTTTTTTGCAAGGGAAAACAGGACCCTCCTTACATGGAGAGCACTTTCATAACTTGTTCCTACCCTGGCTGCATACAGGAAATACCGGACATACAGGGGGGTTTCCTTATGGACAGGGAGATCGACGAAGGTCACTTTCACACCACCCCCGGAAAGAAATTCAGTCAAGGCGGGATCAATCTCAGACTCAAGAAGCTGGCAGGGCGGGCAGAAATAATCCGTAAAGACAATCAACTCATATTTCCCGTAACCATAGGAAGGTACCAACGTTCTCTCTGTACCGTAAGCAGGTGTTGCAGAACCTGAAAAAGTCAGTATGATAAAAATATATCCCAAAAGAACAAAAAGCAGAAGCGGCACCTTCATTTTGCCGGCAACTGGTAGGTCTGCTTCTCCAAGTCCGTAGATTAATCTCTTCCACATGCTGTTTTCTGGGATGCTCGGTCTTTCATAATTGAGAATAAATGCAATGATAACTGTGGATGCAAATGCCAGGCAATAAGGGCAAAACACATCATCTTTGAACTGAAATGCAATCAGGTAAACCTCGACACCGATGCCTGCTGCTAACAAAGCACGGACATAGGCCATTTGTCTGAATGCCGCAAGGATGATGATCACGATCATATACCCGATGCCAATATACATCAGGTCAATGCCGAAGATGTCTCCCTGGAGGTAAGAGCAGGTAGTTTCACACGTTGTGTAAAACAGCATAGTCGCTATACCTGCAGCAGCAAGGATTATCGTAATGATATTTCTGAGTGCTTTTATTTTTTCGGCTATGTTCATTTGCAGACCCTAACGCGTGTTCTATATCACAGCAATGCTATTTACATCAAGTCTATCGATGTTATCCAATAGAATAATGGTACGGAAATTGACGGCATTGTAAAAATGTACCTTCAATCCCTCTCAACACCTGCTTTTCGTATCCACTCTGATACTACGCGGTCTTCTTGGAAGGACCTGTCCAGGGGCACCAAAGTCCAGACAAAGCGGTTATCACTGCTGTTAGATGCCTCGCAGTTCTTGAGTTCGTCTCTAAAGGGAGAGGCGGCATTTGCAAAACTAAGTTGCAGCTTCCCCGCGTACATACCGTTTCTGTAGGATTCAAGGATGGGTGTTTGTCCTTCCCAAACGGGTGACTGTATGTACCTGCCTTCGTGTCCTCCCAGGACGAAGTTAATACCTGATACTGCTTTTACGATCTCCCGCTCTCCATATTGATCGAGGACTGACAGAAGTACAATAACGTCCGCCTTGCCGCGAAGCTTTTCGATCACTGCCCGTGCCGCCTCGGCCGGGTCTTGCACCATGAATTTTTCTCCCTCTGTCTTCCGGATGGCCGGATTGCTGGCTGGTGAAAGAAGGCCGAAAAAGGCTATTCTGGTTTTGTTGACTTTTTTGATGATGTATGGCTGGAAGATCGGAGTTCTGCTCGACGGTTCCACCAGATTGGAAGAAATAAGAGGAAGGCCCCGGGACGCTTCTTCACGTAAGAATGTCAAGCCCTGCGCCAGATCCAGAGGACCAACATTGATGGCTGCGGCTCCCATGCGTTTGTATGCGCGGCTGATCAACCGAGCCTTTATGAGGGATTGATGATGGTCAATACTTCCACTCATATCTGCAAATAGGTTGCCGGAATCGACGACCAGAACCGCCTTTCCTTCATCTTTCAACTTTTCCACAAGAGATACCCGCCTGGCCAGACCGCCAAGCACCTTGTTTCCTCAGGTAGGGCAGGGAAAGAGGTATCCATTAATATTATTACTGTGAACAATCGTCAATTGGACAGTGCTAGCATAAGTGTCTGTAAGTAGGCATGGGAAGAGGGAGAAAAGAAATACACCGGATACCATGATAAAATTTCTTGTGTGCCTTCTTATTGCGCGGACTTTATCTTTTATATTGCCGTCCGGATATTTGTTATTTTCCATTATTATATTTTTAAGCTTCATGAGAATTTTTATTTACAGGACAAGATAGGAGCCCTGTCCCTTCGCAACCTTTCGACTCGAATTGCAGAACCGGATGATCAATGGAAAAATGACGTAAAAGCAGCTCTCGGATCCGCGCGGCAATCTCATCAACCTTGCTCAACATCTGATCCGTAACGACGACATGGGCTGCCAGAGCCACACCCTCGGCGGATATACTCCAGACATGGAGATGGTGGATTTTGTCTACGCCTTCTATGGCCTCTATCTCTTGCTGTATTGCCTGAAGATCCATTCCCGGCGGCGCGGCGTTCATGAGGATTCCGAAGGCATCTTTTAAGATACCCCATCCACTGTACAGGATCAAACCCACGATAATCCATGATACTATAGGATCGAGCCAGTACCATGGCTTGAATATCCATATGACTCCTAAAACAGCTACTCCGAGAGAGCTTAATGTATCGGTTAACATATGCAGAAAAGCGCTCCGTATGTTGAGGTTTCCCCTGGCGCCGGGTCTGAGCATGAGTGTCGATATCATGTTTGCCAGAAAAGCTATCGAGGCAATCAAAACAACAAAGCTGCCTTGGATAGGTTGGGGGTTCCGGAGGCGGTTCCATCCCTCAATGGTGATATAGAGGCCTGCACCGAAAAGCAAGGCAACATTAAATACGGCCGCAAAGACTTCGATGCGCTTATATCCAAAGGTATGTCTCAGTGTAGGCTCGCGTCTTCCAATGCGCAGGGCTGAATAGCTGATCAATACGGATGTAAAGTCACTCAGATTATGTAGGGCATCGCTGATTAAGACCATACTGCCCGATACGATTCCTCCGTAGATTTGGACGGCGGGTATGACCAGATTCATTGCCATGGCGGCTATCAGGCGCCTGCCCCAGGATATTTCGTGATTATGTACCATCATTTTTTTAAATAAAAAGTTTCACCCTTTCACCAGCAAAACAGGCCTGTCGCTGTATTCCGCCACATTCCGGGAAACGGATCCCCACAGGATCCCTTCCACACGACCCTTCCCATGGGTGCATAAGACAATGAGGGAGACGTCTTCTTTTTTTGCGACCGTTATTAAATCTGCCCGCGGATTGCCCAAGGAGAGGCGTATATTCGTCTTAAATCCCTTACTTTCAAGTTCGTCCTTGAGCTGTGCCAGCTTCTCAAAGTCAATCCTCTGAAATTCTTTAAATTGTTCCGGTGACTGAAGCTTCATAGCCTTTTCATCCATTATATGGGCGACGATGACCTCTTCCACCCCTGCCTCCTTCAGACCTTTCAGATATCTCAATGCCGTTTTTGCGCAATCTGACCAGTCAGTCGGGTAGAGAATTCTGGTAAATAACCCCTGAGAGAATCGTTCGCATGTCTTCTTGTCCGCGCCGATTACGCCGGGGTATTTCGGAATATATACGGGGATAGTGCCATAACGTACGATCTTGTCTGTTAATGAACCCACAAAAATTTCACCAAAGGTCCCCCTCCTCTCCCTGCCGGATACAATAAGAGAGACGTTTTCTTCCTTGGCAACCTTCAGTATCTCCAAATAAGGTTCGCCGGTTTCTATCCGCTTTATCGCCTTCATTCCCGCTTCTTCAATGATACCGACGGCATCTTCCATTTTCGCATCTAAAAAAGCCCTCAGATCGTCTTCAAGCTTGAAGATTAAACTTTCTTGCAGCATTGGCAATTTTGTGGGATGAATGACATGTACAAGCACAATCTCCTCAGCCCCTACTTTCTTAAAGTTCAGGATACACGCCAGTATGTCAAGGTAGAATTCCTCAAATGCCGTAAGATAGAGTATTTTTCTATACATTATTTCCTCTTTTTCCTGTTAATTTGGTAATAATAACCGATATTGTAGGACCTGCACAAGGAATTTATAGCAGATATCGTCATTATTGAGAGATATGATAAGTCTTAATATGCATGTCGAAATAGACGGTTGGCAGATTTGTTTACTCATTGACGTTTCTGAAATTGGACTTTATAATTACAAAGTTGCGGATAGCTTAACTATGGAAGAATTAATATAAGGGAATTTTTTAAAGGGGGCATAATAATGAGGAAGACATTATATCTTCTGATTTCGTTAACTTTTCTTTTTGCCTATCCCGGTTTGGATGAATCCGGGGCACAAATGAAAGGAGTAAAGAAAATGGAGATTAAAAGTACGGCTTTCAAGCATGGCGCAAGGATACCGTCAAAGTATACCTGTGACGACATGGATGTATCGCCGCCGCTGGAGTGGGGCAATGCACCGTCCGGTACGAAAAATTTTGCCTTGATCTGTGATGATCCTGATGCTCCGGTGGGTACATGGGTTCACTGGGTTATCTATGATATACCTGTTAGCACTACGAGCCTGCCGGAAAAAGTTCCTCCGCTGAAAGAACTGACCAATGGTGCCAAGCAGGGTATGAATGATTTCCGTGCAATCGGGTATGGCGGCCCCTGCCCTCCCTCCGGCGAGCATCGTTATTTTTTTAAACTTTACGCCCTTGATGGACCGACCGGGCTGAAAACGGGTGCGAGCAAAACGCAGCTCCTCGAGGCAATGAAAGGCCATATTCTTGGAGAGGTTGAGTTGATGGGGAAGTACAAAAGGTAGCAGGCCATATGCAGGGGGCATCCTATCTGAAATTGTACAGGGAGGGGAAACTTCAGGAGCGTATAGATCATGCGGTGGAGCTGATGAAGAACTGCACCGTTTGCCCTCGTGAATGCCGTGTCGATAGATTGTCCGTGGAGCTTGGCTTCTGCCATACCGGGGAAAAAGCCAAGGTCGCAAGCCTGCATGCCCACTTTGGTGAGGAGGCCCCTCTTGTGGGAACACACGGTTCAGGCACGATCTTTTTCAGGTCCTGCAATCTCCTTTGCTACTTCTGTCAGAACTATGACATCAGCCACGATACTGAAGGTGATGAAGTGGAACCTAAAGACATGGCTGTCATGATGCTGTCCCTGCAGAAGCGAGGATGTCATAATATCAATTTTGTAACTCCGTCCCACGTGGTGCCTCAGATACTGCAGGCCCTGATTATCGCCATCGAGCATGGGCTAAACGTGCCGCTGGTCTATAACACCGGCGGATACGATAAAATCGAAACGTTGAAGATTCTGGATGGTGTCTTCGACATCTATATGCCGGACTTCAAGTTCTGGGATGAAAAATGGTCTGAGAAATTTTGCAAGGCCGCCGATTACAGGAAAAGGGCAGTGGCGGCTATAAAAGAGATGCACCGCCAGGTAGGAGATCTTATTGTGGATGAATCCGGGATAGCCGTAAAGGGATTACTGGTTCGCCATTTAGTCATGCCTAACGGTGTGGCAAATACCAGGAAGATTATGGAATTTCTGGCTGAAAAAATATCGAAAGATACCTATGTAAATGTGATGGATCAGTACCATCCCTGCGGGAAGGCAATGTGGGACTCGATGATTAATAGGCGAATCAACCAGAGTGAATATTATGAAGCAGTCCACTTTGCCAGGGAAGCGGGCATTCACAGGCTGGATTCCCGGCGATAAATGAGAAAATCAACTTCATTTGTTTAGCAGGTAATCTTTCATACCCTTGATGCTGTTAACCGAAAAAATCTTTTCCCGCGACTGGACGTCCTTAGGAAGGGAGTAGTAGGGAGATAACCCCCGGTCGTTTTTCAGCAGGTCTTCGTAAACAAGTTCATCAAATGGTTCGCTACCTGCCTTAATATGCTTTTCCACTGTGGCCAGCCAGTTATCCAACTGGTTAAGAGCCGTGTCGAATACATTGCGTACGTCCTTCCGGTAGCCGTAATGGCCGAAGCATACATGTGAAACATTAAGGGAAGCGGCCTTTTCCAGGGAAGCCCGGTAAATCTCGTATATAAAAGGAGGCGGCGTTGCGATCCGGAGATACAGCGCCTGATTCAGGGGATAGTTTATCCCCGCGACTTCTCCGAGAAATAACATATTTCCGATCTGATAACAGAGGTGGCTCGGTGCATGACCCGGTGTGTCGAAGATATTGATCACGACGTCCCCGGCTTCAATGGGATTTTGATAGCCGATATTCTGTTCAGGGACGGCGGCAATCTCGCCATAAACGTCTGCAACCTTTCCCAAGAACTGGCGGGATCCCTCCCATAGTTTGGCAGGATCGACCATGTGCTTTACACCCTTGGGATGGCAGATAACCTTCGCCTCAGGGAAGTGCTTCACCAGCAGTCCTGCGCCCCCTGCGTGGTCGATATGGATATGTGTGAGCAGTATATAATCTAACTTCTCCACCTTCAGCTCTTTAAGCGCATCGACAAGAACAGGAATAGTGGAGCGCGGGCCGGGATCGACTGCAATGGTGAGACCGTCCTGCCTGTATACCCAACTGTTGAGGAAATTATAGAATCCCTCCAGGGGCTGATCGAGATCCACAATGTAGAGATTTTCCAGAGGTTTATGTATCGCCATAGTTCTTCTCCTAAATGCTATGTAATTCAATACTGACTTGTTTCCAAAGTCATATACCATATTTTTCACGAATTCAAGTTATGATGAACTCGTAAAAAGTTATAAAATAGAATATTTTAGACGACCTTGTAAAAGCTCCAGAGGCAAGGCGCGCAAATCACGAGGAATGAGGCGTACTTGACGTACGCTGCAGTGACGAGGGATGTAGCGCAACGCAGCATATGGACGTTTTACGAGGTCGTCAGGTATGATCGTTCAGGAAATTCAGGACTAGGGTGTTGAACTCCCGAGGCCTTTCGAAATTCGGCATGTGGCCGCACTGATCGAATACATGGAGCTTCGCATTCGGGATTTTCTCCGCGGCAAAACATGCGTGTTTGAAGGGAAGGATGCGGTCCTGCCTGCCCCAGATAATCAGAGAAGGGACACTTATATTGCCGATATTTTTTATGATCGGATCGAGGACATCCGCACGGCCGCCAAAAATTGTCGCACTGGAGCGAAGTACGGAGAGGATAGATTTTCTGGCCTCCGTTGAAGAGTCTATTTTATAATAGAAGTTTACCAGATCATCCGTGATTACAGCCGGGTCATACACGCAGCGCTTCAGTACGTATGCCATTATCATGCGATTTGGCTGCGTCATTAGTTCACCGACAAGAGGAATTGTAGCCAGCCTCATGATGAATGTCATTTCCCTGCCAAGGCCCGCGCTGTCCGCCAGCACCAGCCTCTGTACCCTCTCCGGATACTGGAGTGTGAATTGCAGGGCCACACCGCCGCCTAAAGAATTTCCGACAAGACAGGCATGCTTTATTGAAAGCGCGGTCATGAAATCGTTGATGAAGGCGGCCATGTATGATGGGGAATATTTTACTTCAGGCTTATCACTGAGACCGAAACCGACGAGATCAGGAACGTAGACACGGTGCTTTTCCGCGATAGCGCAAACATTGTGCATCCAAATCTCAGCGGAAGCACCCAGGCCGTGAATGAGAATTACAGGTGATCCCTTTTCTCCCTCTTCCCAGTATCGGGTATTGATGCTACCGATCCTGATATATTTATCAGGCGGCATCGTCACTTTGCCTGCGTACGATTGAACACCCATGGGAATGTATATTAATGTTGGCGCAGTCGGGATGTTTACTTCTTTTCGAACAGTATTTCCAGAATGGTGTCTATGGCAGAATACTGTCTACTTAATATTTTACCGTCTCTACTGATCAGGACCATGGTTGGTATACCAAATATGTCGTAAGCCCCGGCTACATCTCCTGTCTCATCCAAGAGCACCCTGTAAGGGATCCGGTATTTTGACGCGAATCGCGACACTCTTGCTTTGGGTTCCTCAGCGTCGATGTTCACCACTTCCAGCCCGCGCTGACTGTAGGTTTCATGAATGCTTTTGTAGTGTGATATTTCGGAGCGGCAGGTGGGACACCATGTTGTGGTGAAAATCAACAAAACCAGATTTCCTTTTTTGGCGCTGAGCGTGAAGTCCCGGCCATTTATATCTTTCAGACTAAAATCCGGCGCCTTAAATTCAGGGATATTCTGTCCCAAGTCCGTCTGTTTACTTTCAGAACATGAGACCACGCAAGACAGTGCAAATATAGTCAATCCTAAAACCGTGAGCAGGAAAAATCTCACTCTTGCATTCATGATGAAATCCGTCAGCCCCAGAAACTACCAGCCTGTATAAGGAAGTATTCCCCCATTGCCAGCAGTATCCATCCTGCTATATGGCTTATCCTCATCATCCACATGCCGGATTTTGGCAGGCTGGTTAAAAGGCCGGCAAATGTCCCAAGGATGATAAGCAAGGTCCCCATGCCGAGGGCAAATACAAATAAAAGACTTACGCCGAAGATGATATTCTGACTCTTCGCTACAAAACTCAGCAGCACAGCAAGCACAGGGGCCGTGCATGGACCCATGACCAAACCCGAGATGGCCCCGACGAAAAAGCTTCCCACTATACCCTTCTTTTCAGGTTTAGCCTTCGTCAAAAAGCCTGGAGCCCGCACAGGCAGCATGAAGACCTCAAGCATGGATAATCCCATGAGGATGCATATATTGGCGACGATTAAATATGTCCAGGGATTTGTCTGTATCTGTCCGAATAACATGCCGGTCAAGGCGGCAATGGCGGCCAGGGAAGCATATGTGACGGACATACCCAAAACATAGATGATGGAAAGCACCAGCCCCTTTAACTTAGATCCGCTGCCGTGAGCACCGATGAAGGCGACTGTAATGGGTGCAATAGGGTACACGCAGGGAGTGAAACTCATAAAAACGCCGCCCACATAAGCGGCCGCATACGCTAAAGCAAAAGACCCCTGAAGATAAGCAGAAATGCTATCAGTAAAATTTTCCATTTAACATTTCCCTTGGTAAAAAGTCTTGAAATATACCCTCGCATCAATTACACTTTTATAATAAATAATAGCATAATATCTTCTGCGCATCAACAGCGGGGTTGGAGGCTTCAGGATGTTACCTATAATACTTATAACTTGCGCTGGTCGTGGAAAGGATATATACAGCTATCAACCTAGATACAAGGAGATTTTTTTGAATGGCTAAAATGTTGAAGGACGCGTTAAAAACTATTGAAAAGTATAAGAGTGTCACCCCCCACTATGGTGAGCTGCTTGATATCCTCGGGGAAATTTTGATCATGAGGGAGGAACATCGTCTCAAGGTCGAAAAAATTATCTTTCCGATTGACGAGGGACTTGTGGAGAAGAAGATAGCCGGCGGATTGCCGCTCATAGATTTTTCTGCCGGGAATTTTGATTTGACAGAACCTAAACAGTACTTTTTGTCACTGCTGGAAATCGCGGAAAAGCGTGTTCCGGGTGAAACAAAAGAGATTGTTCAAATGGTTCAAGACGGGAGCTTCAATTTTGAGAAACTGATCTACGAATCCTTCAGCTCACTGCCTGACGAAGTAGCGGACGAGCTGGATGAAGATGTTATAGATCTTGTTGATCTGTTTCTTGAAGAGAGCCTAAGGCCGGCCCTGGAAAAGGTTGCGGAAAAATATGGGGAAAAAATAACCGAGACCGGATGGGCTGAGGGATATTGCCCGATATGCGGCAAGGAGCCGAAGATCGGAGAGATAAGAGAGGAAGAGGGAAGACGGTTTCTTTTTTGCACGCAGTGCGGGTTTGAGTGGCGTTTCCGGCGCATAAAATGCCCGTTTTGCGGCAATGAGGAACAGCAGACACTTGCCTATTTTACTATTGAAGGTGAGGAAAAATACCGGGTTGATGTTTGTCATGAGTGCAAGCGGTATATTAAAATAGTTGATTTCAGAGAATCGAAGGAAGAGGCCAACCTAGACGTTGAGGATATCGCCACGTTACATCTTGATATGCTCGCCAACGAAGAGGGGTACGATTAAAACTGCACGTATATGAGGGATGAAGACATCGGGCATGTAATTCGCCTCCTTGAGAAAGAGGTCAGGAAGTGGGAACTTCCCATAGTGTCCTCTCTGGCTGAGGAGGAGCATAGCGGACCTTTTCCGATCCTGATCTCTACAATCCTGAGTCTGAGGACGAAAGACGAAGTAACCGCAGAAGCCGCGGAACGACTCCTGGCTTTGGCTGATACACCGGAGAGTATGTTAAAGCTCTCCGAAGAGAGAATCATTAAAGCAATATATCCCGTCGGATTTTACCGAAACAAGGCAAAAACGATCCTGCATGTCTGTAGAGAGTTGGTAGATCGTTTTAATTCGCGGGTTCCCGATACTATCGAGCAGTTGCTCACCCTGAAGGGTGTGGGAAGAAAGACCGCCAATCTTGTTGTGACGCTTGGTTATAATAAAGAGGGGTTGTGTGTCGATACGCATGTCCACAGGATATCGAATCGCCTGGGCTACATCAAAACAAAAACCCCTGAGAAAACGGAATATGCGCTGAGAAACAAGCTGCCGTCAAAATACTGGTCACGGTATAATACTTTGATGGTTGCATTCGGTAGGCATATCTGTGTTCCCGTCTCTCCATTTTGCAGCAGGTGCCCTGTCGCAAAGTATTGTGACAAAGTTAACGTTACCAGAAGTAGGTAGGAAAAAGGTTGCCGGCAGGTTGCCGGGTTACATACGAATCTTAAAGACTGATACTTGAAAGGAGGTACATCATGGGCGTGAAAGTGGCTATTAACGGTTTCGGCAGAGTGGGAAGGAGCCTCATCCGGGCGTGCCTGGGTTGTAAAGACATTGATATTGTTGCCATCAATTCCAGGGCCAAGCCGCAGATCCTTACACATCTTCTCAAATATGATTCCGTTCATGGAAAGATCAAGGCGGATGTCTCCGTGGACGGCGATGCAATGCTGATAGACGGCAAGAAAGTGGCGATAACGACTGTTACCTCAAATTTAGCGGACCTCCCCTGGGCGAAGCTCGGTGTCCAGATAGTTCTGGAATCGACAGGGAAATTCCGCAAAAAAGATGAAATGACGGGCCATCTCACTGCCGGGGCTAAAAAGGTAATCCTGGCCGCGCCCGGCAAAGGAGTTGACGGCACATTTGTCATGGGGGTTAATGAAGATACATACGATCCCGGCAAGCATCAAATTGTATCCAATGCCTCCTGCACAACCAATTGTCTGGCGCCGGTCGCCAAGGTGCTGAATGATGAGTTTAAAATCGTCAGAGGGTTTATGACAACGGCGCATGCCTATACGATGGATCAGAGACTCCTGGACGGTTCACACAGCGACCTGCGCAGGGCCCGGGCCGCCGCGATTTCAATCGTTCCCACATCGACGGGTGCAGCCACCGCCGTCGGCCAGGTTATTCCGGAGCTTAAAGGGAAGCTTGACGGCGTAGCGCTCCGGGTTCCCGTGCACAACGTATCGATAGTCGACCTGGTAGTGGAGGTATCGAAGACTGTCACGGTAAATGATGTTAACGGTGCGTTCAAGGCGGCATCTGAAGGCAAGCTGAAGGATATCTTGAAGTTCTGTGAGGAGGAACTTGTTTCCATAGATTTCACGAGCAGCCCCTACTCGTCGATAGTCGATGGCCCTCTGACAAATGTGATTACCGGAAATCTGGTAAAGGTTTTCTCCTGGTATGACAATGAGATCGGATATGCGTGCAGGATGAGGGATCTGGCCATTTACATGGCGAAAAAAATGTAAGGTGCAGGAAATGAGAAGGCCCTTTATTGCCGGCAACTGGAAGATGCACAAGACCATTCCGGAATCTGTTGATTTCGCACGCAGATTGGTGAATGAATGCGCCGGGTTGGCTGGCAGGAGGGTGGTCATTGCCCCTCCCTTTACGGCGCTGCAATCAGTTGCGCAGGTGCTGAAGGGAACGGGAATTCATCTTGCTGCCCAAAACCTCCACGATAAACCAGCAGGTGCATATACAGGAGAGGTATCTGCCAGGATGCTGACAGATGCCTGCTGTGAGTACGTTATCATTGGTCATTCAGAACGCCGGACTCACTTTGGCGAAACGGACGATGTCGTCAACAAAAAGCTCAAGACCGCAATTTCGTTCGGATTGAGGCCCATATTCTGTATTGGCGAGACCCTGGAGGAGCGGGAAGCGGGCCGGACTTTTTCCGTTATCGATAGACAGATAAAAGAGGGATTGAATAATTTCACCACTGATGATATACAACCAGTCGTCATTGCCTATGAACCTGTGTGGGCGATCGGTACCGGCAGGACGGCGACCCCCGAGCAGGCCCAGGAGGTGCATGCGTACATCCGTGATGTAATGGGAAAGAAATACGGAGAAAATATCTCAGGGATTATAACCATTCTTTATGGAGGCAGCGTCAACCCTGATAATATAGGCGGTTTGATGGCCCAATCGGACATAGACGGTGTCTTGGTAGGGGGAGCGAGCCTGGATATTGACTCATTCGTCAGGATTATAAAATATTAGCCCTCACCCGATTGTCCCCCGCTGGCGGGGGATGGGGGTGGTCCTATCATCTAAATCGGGATCAGGTGGCTACCAGCTGGCATAAATGTCATTACTGCCCTTTTTTGTCATTCCCGCGTAGGCGGGAATCTAGGGGTTAATTCATAGTTCTCCGCTCTGCGGGGAGGAGTTACATAAATCAATTTTTTAAGGGGATATTTTAGCGTGCAAATACTAGTTACGATCATACATATTGCTGTATGTGTTATCCTGATCCTCGTTGTACTACTGCAGGCAGGCAAAGGTGCAAGCATGGGGGCGGCCTTTGGGGGATCGAGTCAGACTGTCTTCGGAAGCAGTGGCCCAGGGACTTTTTTGGGGAAGATGACAACTGTTGTCGCTGCTGTTTTTATGCTGACTTCGCTCTTCCTTTCATACTCGGCGTATCACAAAGGGTCGTCGTTGATGGAAAAAGCG
>DASPQI010000052.1:0-3677 GCA_035625045.1 Syntrophales bacterium
CTGTCCAGTTAGAGCATAGAATGTCATTCTTCTTCCTAATCATAAAGAAAAATCTCTTTAAGAAAAACGATTTTAAATCCTATATACTAATCATGGCTCTCGTTAATAACCCGTTATCATTATTACACGTTGATAAACCATACATATCAAAGCACATTTATTGCTGATGTGTAAAATTGAAAAGAATTTGAAGGACAGGAAAAGGGAATTTTTTATAAAAAGTCTCAAAATTTTATCTTGATTATATCAATATATAGTAGTATCATAGCTTCCTACCCCAATATCTAGGGTAGACTAATATCTTGGATGAATTATTTCACTGCGAAATCAAAGAGGGAGATGCCCATGCATAGGGAGATAAGAAAGAGGGATGGCCGTTTAGTAAAATTCAATGCGGAAAAGATTACTAATGCCATTGCAAAGGCCGGGGCGGCAACGGGTGAGTTTGACGGTGATGGAACAGTAGCGAGGAAATTAACGATAAAAGTCCTTAATTTAGCAGATAAACTCTTCGAAAATAAAGTAATGACGGTGGAAGAAATTCAGGACATTGTTGAAGAGGTACTATTATCCTCATCTTATCGCCGAACCGCTAAGGCTTATATCATATACAGAGATCAGCATGCCAGATTAAGGGAAATTACCAATAAGATGGAGGTTGATTTAGTCGATCAGTATCTGAAGAAAAAAGACTGGAAGATTAATGAAAACAGCAACATGGATTATTCGTTGCAGGGTTTGAACAACTATATATCATCCGAAGTCAGTAAAGTTTACTGGTTAAATGAGATTTATTCACCAGAAATTAGAAAAGCGCATAATAATGGTGATTTCCACATCCATGACTTGAGTCTTCTTTCCGTTTATTGCGTCGGCTGGGACCTGTATGATCTTCTGTTGGAGGGCTTCAGGGGCGTGTCCGGGAAAGTGGAAAGCAAGCCGGCCAGGCACCTTCGCAGTGCACTCGGACAGGTCGTAAATTTCTTTTATACCCTTCAGGGAGAAGCAGCCGGAGCTCAGGCATTCTCAAATTTTGACACACTCTTAGCGCCTTTCATAAGATACGATAAGTTGAGCTATAATGAAATACGGCAAGCTTTGCAGGAATTTATTTTTAATATCAACGTCCCTACGAGGGTAGGATTTCAGACACCCTTTACAAATGTTACCTTAGATGTGACGGTACCGAAATACTATGCGGATCAAAATGTCATCATCGGTGGAAAACCGCAGAAGGAGACATACAGGGATTTTCAAGAGGAGATGAATCTTTTCAATAAAGCATTTCTCAGGGTAATGGCAGATGGAGATGCCAAAGGGAGGGTATTTACCTTTCCGATACCTACATACAACATTACTAAAGAATTCAACTGGGAAGACCGCAATCTTGATGACCTGTGGGAAATGACGGCAAAGTACGGGGTACCCTATTTTTCTAATTTTATAAATTCAGATATGAATCCGGAAGATGCAAGGAGTATGTGCTGCAGGCTTCGCATTGATAACAGGGAATTAGAAAAAAGGGGAGGGGGGCTTTTTGGTTCAAACCCGTTAACCGGTTCTATAGGTGTAATAACGATTAACATGCCGAGAATTGGTTATTTGTCAAAGACGGAAGATGATTTTATAGAACATCTGGAAAAGCTGATGATCACCGCTAAGGAAAGTTTAGAAACCAAGAGAAAGGTCCTTGAAAAATTTACAGACGGGAACCTCTATCCTTATACAAAATATTACCTGCGAGATGTAAAGAAGCGCTTTAACGAATATTGGAAGAATCACTTTTCAACGATTGGACTTGTCGGAATGAATGAGGCTTGCCACAACTTTCTAGATAAGAGTATAGCATCTAAAGAAGGGCGGGAGTTTACTCTTAAAATACTGGATTTCATGAGAAGAAAGCTAATAGAATTTCAAAAAGAGACAGGAAATAATTACAACCTTGAATCAACTCCTGCGGAAGGCACGTCATACCGGCTTGCAAAAATTGATAAGACAAAATATCCGGATATACTATGTGCCAATCAGGATAAATACGTCGATAGTAAAAGTGAACCTTATTACACAAATTCTACACAACTGCCTGTGAATTTTACGGACGATATATTTGAAGCGCTAGACCTGCAGGATGAAATCCAGGCTAAGTACACAGGGGGAACGGTTTTTCATACTTATGCAGGTGAAAGAATTCAAGATCCATCTGCAGTCAAGACGTTTATACAAAAGATATGTACCAGCTATCATCTACCTTACCTTACATTTACACCCACCTTTAGTGTTTGTCCCTCTCACGGATATTTAAGCGGAGAGAAGGCTACCTGTCCAATCTGCAAGGAACCATGTGAGGTGTATTCACGTGTGGTCGGTTATCTTCGTCCTGTTAAACAGTGGAATTTGGGGAAACAGGAGGAGTTTAGAACGAGGAGGGTTTTCAGTTTTTAAACGATGAAGATTGGCGGACTGCAGAAGGTATCTTTGATTGAATATCCAGGGAAAATATGTGCAATTATATTTTCACAGGGCTGTAACTTCCGATGCCCTTATTGTCATAATCCAGAATTGGTAGAGCCCGATCTCTATAAAGAATGTATGCCTGAAGACGAGGTATTTTCCTTTTTAGCACAACGTAAGGGAAAGCTTGATGCGATAACGATCACGGGAGGTGAACCTACAATTCAGCATGGGTTGGTTGATTTTATCAAACGTGTTAGGAAAATCGGCTATTTAATTAAAATAGATACAAACGGTTCACGTCCTGATGTAATGGAAAAACTCATAAGCGGGAAACTTGTTAATTATATCACAATGGATGTAAAAGGGCCATTAAAGAAATATAGGATGATTACTCGCTCACAGATTCATGAGAATGAAATCAAACAGTCTATTGAAATGATCATGAAATCCGGGATGCCGTATGAATTTCGCACCACTGTCCTTAAAAAACTGCACGAAGAAACTGATATTTTAGAAATCGGTAAGTTAATAAAAAATGCCCGCCTATACTTGTTGCAGTATTTTATTCCAACAAGAACACTTGATAAAGAATTCCTGAATTATGAAGCATATTCCCGGGAAGAAATGGAATACTTCAAGGTAAAACTTACGAAAGATATTCCTGCTGTCTTAATAAGATAATTTGTAAACAGCAATTAAAAAGTGAACAAGAGATACCCTATGAATAGGGACAAAGAAAAAAGCTCTCCTCATTTTACCGACAACAACCACATTTATATTCTGCTGAGCAAGCTGTTATCTGAAGTTAAGGGATTTACGGAAAAACAGTTAGATCAAATCAGACGCTTAAATCAGATAGGATCAGCTCTGTCCGCTGAAAAGAATTTAAACAGGCTGCTAGAAATGATCGTTGATGAAGCGAGGGGACTTACAAATGCAGATGGCGGCACTCTTTATATTATGTCTGATAACGAAAAGGAACTCCAATTTGCGATAATACAGAACACTTCTTTAAATGTACGCATGGGTGGGACGGGCGGAGCAATTACCTGGCCGCCTGTTAAATTACAAAATCCAGATGGAAGTCCAAACCACGCTAATGTTTCTGCATATGCCGCTATTACAGGCAAGGTCATTAACATTTCTGACGTCTATAATGCAGAGGGCTTTAATTTTGAGGGGACAAGAAAATTCGATGCTGAAACCGGATACCGCTCTATGTC
>DASPQI010000053.1:0-2169 GCA_035625045.1 Syntrophales bacterium
AAAGATATGCACCCTTGCAAATACCAATCTGCACATAGGCGTATCAGACTAAATCAATGAAAACCAGTTGAAAGGTGTGTATTATTAAGGATAAATTTTTAGGGTAAGGTGGTTTTATGACTTCATAAGGTTAAGCATCTATTATTTCTGCCCTACATATTTTACTTTCAACCGATAATTCTCGTCTACTGTCATCAATGAGAGATGTTATTTCTCGTTGTTTTCTTGAGGGGCATTGTAATAGAATATACCCGGCTGGTGGTGTTGCTAGCCTTAGCAAGATTCTGTTGAATCGGAGTCATAATGTTTTTTGTTCGCTTGATTTTGATATTTATGGCAGCATATGCGTCAATGATCACATTTGCATTTTGCCATGTTTCGCATGAATCTGACTCCCAGGTGTGGAAGGTCGGCCAGCGGCGGTGGACGATTCAAGAGGAGTATAATTATGGGAAGTGGGTAGAAACGAATGTTACGGAAGACTTTTTTATTCGTTACAAAATTCCTGTGGACTGCGCCGATGTACCCTATGCAATCAGATGGATTTATGCACGCATCTCGCATCTGCCGGCGGCTGCCACTACAGTCGGCAATCGGTTGATAGGACACTGGTCAAGGGATTGGAAACATCTTCCGACCAATGCAACGTGGCACAAGGATCGACGCTTTCGGGCGGCATTGATAGCCATGCTGTCGACAACATCCACACGCACTCTGCCCTCCGATACCTACCCTATACGCATCTCTGCAGACTCCGTGACTGCTGGCACAGTCTTCCTTATGACCGAAGCGCATTCAGGCATTGTCAGCCATATCGTCATGGATGGAAGCACAACCCACCCAGTACAGACTTTTGAAGCCAGCCTGCCTACAAGAATCCAGAAACTGCACCTGAGGAATCTAATATTACCTGACCCTGACCCTGTCCAGCTTTCCGGTTTGTTAAAATTCCGGTGGCCTATAGAGACAGGCAACCAGTGGAGTTATCTCCCAGTGAAGGAGCATCCCTTCTATTCCGAGGAGCAGTATTCATCGGCTTTCACTGAAGGATATGGAGATTACCTAGAAGCAGTAGCAAAACATATCGACCCTAAAGTCTATGACCCCGTTGAAAAGACAAAGAGAGTGATTAATACTCTCAATCGCCGCTTGAAGGAAAGGATACCTATCGTTCTCGACGGCAACAAGAAATGCAATGAAACTCGATGTCCGGAAGGCTCCCGCTTATGGGAAATTTACAGTACGCCTGAGCGGGATGAATTTATTAATGTTATGTTTGACCATCTGGAGGAACTCATCAGGGATAATCATCTGGACCGGAATGCCATTCTCGATAAAATGGCAAAGATTCATCTGCAAATTTCTACCGACCGATCCGTTACAATGCAATATGTATTTCAGAATTCCAAATGGCTGTCTTCAGACCCCGAAGCTACAATTGATGCCCGCTGGGGACTGGACAAATGCGGCATAATAGCCATCCATTTGAAGAGTGCACAGGAATCTATTTCTTTTATTAGAAAGACGTACGGCGAGACCGATCCCAAGTTTGCTGAACGCTCCATCTGGACACAACAGGCAATTGTGGATGAGATGACCAAGGAAGGTCGGAAAAGCAACTGCGCTATAGGTTTCCCTTAATACTGGTTGCTGAAAAATAAGTTATAAAGATGCGTCAATAATCGATAATCTTTCGGGTAGATTCCTTAACCGCCATTTTTGCAAACCAGTTATTTATATTATCCCATGCCGAAGTTTCTTTTCAGATAATCTCTTCCTGCCAACGATAAAAGGACCTTTGATATTTTTGATCTTGCCTGCACAGTACGAAGTGAATGTGTTACAGGAGTACATTGGCTTGATGTCTCAATGTCAAATACAAAGATAGCTATTAGGTTTCCTTGCCGGTTTGTTTAATACGGGATGCAAGCGCAATAAAAAAAAGCTCTTTTTCCCATCTCGCTAATTCGTGAGCAACTTTCTGGACTCAGTAAATTCTGTTTTATTGATGATCATCAATCTTTCTCCCCAAAAGAAACAGTTCGTTGTTCGATGATACGGTGATCTTAACAGGTATGCATCCTTTTCAAAGGGTACTTTTTGATCTGTAACTTTCAAATGACAGATGTACATTTTTGCGATAGATTCCTCTCATAAAACATGATAGTC
>DASPQI010000054.1:0-4851 GCA_035625045.1 Syntrophales bacterium
CACTCCGGCTTCCTCCGGACGGTCCCTCACGGTTCCGCCCTTGCCTTCGGCTAGTACTTGTGTCAATGTACAAAGACATTGACAGGATTCATATACAGGGGACTTTCACCCCATAAGTTCACGCCCGTGCCGGGCGTACACCATTCAATACAGCCGATCGTTACGCTCCGGCTGATCTTTTCATTGCTACCATTTAAATGGCGCTTTTTCCTCAAAATCAGGCGTGATCGTTCTGTCATCCACTTCCTGTGTGAAGATGGTTTCAAAGCCCATGTCGAGGGCGCTGTTGACTACGACTTCATACTCATCACGTGTGATCCTTCTTCCCAGTTGAGGATGATCTTTAACGGAAGGCATGGGTGTATACTGGGACATGATGCTAAGCGGCACGGAGACTGATATATTATTCTTGATTAGTCTGAAAACTTCGAGGCTGTTCCGTATATGCCCCGGCAGAACTAGATGTCGAACGAGCAGACCTCTCTTTGCTATGCCTTCCTCCATCTTCAGGGTATCGCCGACCTGCCGCGCCATTTCCCTGATGGATTCGAGTGCATGTTGTGTATAGTCCCTGACCCCTGATAGTGCATGAGCGTCATTATCAATGCCATATTTAAAATCGGGCAGATAGATTTCCACCATCCCTTCCATAATCCTCAAGACATCCGGATTCTCATAGCCACCGCAATTATAGACAAGGGGCAGATGCAAACCTCTCCGGCGTGCCGTCAGAAGGGCCTCCATGATCTGAGGTATCTGGGGGGTGGGCGTTACAGGCTCGATGTTGTGACAGCCCTTTTCCTGGAATGTCATCATGATACCGGCAAGTCTTTTACTGTCCAGCCGTTCGCCTGACGCCTGATGGCTTATCTGGTAGTTCTGGCAGTAGATGCACCTCAGGTTGCACGAAGACAGGAAGATTGTTCCCGCGCCCCGTGCGCCGGAGATGGGAGGCTCCTCGCCATGGTGCGCGAGGGTACGGCATAAAGTGATACCATCTGAGAGGCTGCAGAAACCAACCTCTCCAACGGTCCTGTTGACCCTGCATTTTCTTGGGCAGAGTACGCAGTATTCCAAGATCCGCTTCAGTCGATCAATATTGCGAGGCGATATTTCTTCAACGCCCATTTACGATTCTACCCGGCTGTACTTCCAGCTTTTCCACAACATTTCTGATTCTTCTGCTTTCCACCAGCTCCAGGAATTCCTCTCCCAGCGGTTCGGCATGATCGACCGCTTGCCGCCAGTTTTTGATGCGCGCAGCCGGGTCGTCGATGAAAGTCCCAAAATCACTCCTCTCAGGCACCTTTCCTCCCGGAAGTTGAGCGATAAAAGATTCTGATGGATAAATCATCAAAACATTGTCCAGGATATCGTCCTGCGGCCGGCGGTAGGAAAGCCGTTTATCCAGCCAGCCCGGTATGATCCTTTCCTGATGGTTGAAGAACAGCACGATGTCTTCCATTGTCTGGGCATAGTTATGGGTCAGATGATAATCGATTAGACCGCCATCGCGGTACACACCCTTCGGCGCCCCATAGATATTTCTGACACCTTCGACAACCAGCGGTATCGCTCCGGAGGCCGCGACAGCGTATTTGAAATTGATCTCATTCAGGGGGATATAGCGTCCCCGGAAGCCTGGCTTAAAACAGAACGGCGGCGGTTTGGGCCCGTTGTAGAACACAACCCGCTCAGCGAACATTTGAACATATGAACGCTTAACGGCATTAAAGGCAAAGCAAATCCCCAGCCCCATCTTCTGCAGCCACGGCACTTCGGAAGCCACGATATTTTTTGCGCGGGCAGTAATAATGGCAAATCGGTAATTTTTATTTGCCAGCGCAAAAGGTAGAGCGTCATTTTCAATATAGGTATTTACAGTATCCATTAAGGATTCCAGAACTGTGGCGGGGGTATCCGTCCTTTTGTAGATAATGCCGATGTAGGATTCCATGAGGGTGCGGTAACTCTTCTCCGGTTCAGGCTGCAGCCAGGCGGCAAACCGGAATGCACCCGCTGAAGAGCCGACAAGGTGCACTGCCCTGGAACGACCCAGGAGGCTATTCTTTAACAGGGTCAGATCAAATCCGCTGGCGACAAGCCATCTAGGCCCTGTTGCCGGGCCATAATATGTCGCTACACGATCGAAGTTGAAACCTCCATCACGGATTACTTCATACGCTCGTTTGCCTGCTTTGATACGGATGCTGTTCATTTTTATACCGCCGGTTTTAAGACTCAGCAACTGTTGATGATATTTTCCCAGATAGAGACTTACTTGTAATCACACAAATGACCTTGACACTGTCCCGGACGTTCGGTAAAGTAACATATTCAAAAAGAAATTCCCCGTTATTTTTCAGATGGCGGTTAATACATAATCATGGCAAGTTTTGTCAATGTCTATTGTTAACGTTTTTTAAAAAAAAGTTGAATATGGACGTCAGGACACAGATACTTGAGATTGCGAAAAAGGCAAGGAGCGCTGCGACCGCGCTTGCCCGTATATCGTCGGATGAAAAAAATAGGGCCCTCCTCGATATGGCGGAGGAACTCACCAGGCGAACCGGCTTGCTGATAAAGGAAAACGCGAAAGATATTAAGAAAGCAAAACAAGAAGGTCTATCTGCGTCCATGATGGAAAGGCTCACGCTGAAGAAAAGCACGATTGACGACATTGCCAAGGGTTTGAGGGAAGTTGCCGCCCTCCCCGACCCGGTCGGCAAAGTAACCTCCATGTGGCGAAGGCCGAACGGCCTTCTTGTCGGGCGGATGAGGATCCCCCTGGGGGTTATCGGCATCATCTATGAATCCCGCCCCAACGTGACCGTCGATGCCGCTGCCCTCTGTCTGAAATCCGGAAACGCCGTTATTTTGAGAGGGGGATCCGAAGCAATAAATTCAAATATCGCCATCGCGCGAATCTTGCAGGGCGTCTTGAGGAAAGGGCCGATCCCTGAGGAGGCCGTCCAGGTCATCCCGATGACCGAAAGGGAAGCTGTTCGGGAGATGCTGCAGCTTGATGAATATATAGACCTGATCATCCCCCGGGGCGGCGAAGACCTGATCAGGGCCGTTGTGAATGAGTCGAAGATTCCGGTTATAAAGCACTATAAGGGCGTCTGCCATATATTCGTGGATGCCGGCGCCGACTTCGATATGGCAGTGAAGATATGCATGAATGCGAAGACCCAGCGTCCGGGTGTCTGCAATGCCATGGAGACTCTTCTCGTTCATCAGGACATTGCAGGTAAGTTCCTGCCGGTTGTGGCGAACAGTTTAATAAAGGCGGGTGTTGTCCTGAAGGGCTGTGAAAGGACACGGCGGATCCTCAAGGATATTGAAAAAGCTGTCGAGAAGGACTGGTATGAGGAGTACCTCGATCTCGTGTTATCCATACGTGTCATGTCCGGTCTCGACGAGGCTATCGCCCATATCGAAAAATACGGCTCCCTGCACACGGAATCAATTATCACAACCAATTATCAGAACGCGCAGCGGTTTTTAAATGAAGTCAACTCTTCCACTGTTCTGGTCAACGCGTCAACCCGCTTCAGCGACGGTTTTGAGCTGGGCCTCGGTGCGGAAATAGGAATAAGTACTACCAAACTTCATGCCTTCGGCCCTATGGGACTGGAAGAGCTGACAACAGCAAAATTTATCATTTATGGGAATGGACAGGTGAGAACATGAAATGGGGATTATTGGGGGGAACATTTGATCCGATACATATCGGGCACCTGAGATGTGCCGAGGAAGTGTTGGAGATTTTCAACCTAAACAGGATTCTTTTTATTCCGGCTTCAAAGCCGCCGCATAAGATAGACGCCGATATCACATCGTTTCATCACCGGGAACAGATGATTACGCTGGCAATCGAAGGCAACCCGGTATTTACATATTCCGATGTGGAAAAAAGGCGCGAAGACAAATCATATTCTGTGGAAACGGTGGATCACATCCTTAAGAAATATATGGAGGATCTGGAATTGTATTTTATCCTGGGTCAGGATGCCTTTCATGCCATACACACGTGGAAGGATTGGGAACGTCTGCTGCTCCTGTGTAATTTTGTGGTGATGACGAGGCCCGGTTACGAGGATAAGGGACTGAAAGGAATTCTCCCTTCTGATTTCGCCTCCCAATTCACTTATGACGATAAGGTGAAAGGCTTCAGAGGCCCCACTGGACATGTTATTTATTTCCGGGGGGTCACTTTTTTAGACATCTCTTCCAGCGATATCAGGCAAAGGGTAAGCGAGGGCAAGTCCATCAAATATCTGGTTCCTGAATCTGTCCGCCATTATATTGTGAAGAACTCTCTGTATAAGAACCTTTAAAATAACAGGTGCACATACGTCTTATTCTAAGAATAGTTCGGTAAAAATTGTGTTTATAAGGACAGGGAAACTCGCACTGGCACTGGGTCTTATTTTAATTTTTTTTGGCACTGTCCCGGTACGAGCTGAAGATAAGTTCCCGAAACCGGTTGGCGCCGTCAATGATTTTGCCGGTGTTATTCCCTCGAACTACAAAACCAGGATGGAGGGACTGTCACGGGAAGTCCTGGAAAAAACGGGGACGGCAATTGTGGTCGCCACGGTGCAAAGCCTTGGGGATAACGAACTGAATGATTACGTCAACAGCTTATACAAAGCGTGGGGAATCGGTAAAAAAGGGGAAGACAAAGGCGTCCTGATTTTTCTTGCCTTGAAGGAGCGGAAATTCAGAATTGAAACGGGATACGGCGTCGAAGGTATCCTGCCCGATGGACTTGTGGGCGAAATTCGTGACAAGTACGCGATCCCGTATCTCAGACAGGGCGACTATGGCAAGGGCCTTTCCAAT
>DASPQI010000055.1:0-3122 GCA_035625045.1 Syntrophales bacterium
GCCGTTGACTACGGGGTATTGCGTGAATGATGAGACCGTCAGCGACCGTTTCATTAATTTTTATGCGGAGCGGGCAAAGGGAGGAGTCGGGTTGATTATAGTTCCATTTTCACCTGTTCTGGCTGGATCACCAATGGAGCCCGGTTTATACGATGACCGCTTTATTCCGGGTGTGCGCAGGTTGACGGACACGATTCACGCGTATGGAGCAAAGATTGCCGCACAGCTCATCACTTCTTATCATGTGATGCTCAAGGACGGCATCCCCGAGGTGGTGGGGCCGTCACCGGTATTGAACCAGATGATGCGCGTCATCCCGAGATCTCTGTCCGTTGAAGAAATCCTCTATATCGTAGAGGAATACGGGCGGGCTGCACACAGAGCCAAGAATTGCGGCCTTGACGCTGTTGAGGTGCTCGTGGGCGGCGGCTACCTGCTGAACCGATTCCTGTCACCTATCAGCAACAAGCGTGAGGACAAATACGGCGGCAGCCTGGAAAACAGGATGAGAATTATTCTTGAAGTTATTGACAGCATAAGAAGCGAAGTCGGTAAAGACTTTCCCATCGGCTGTCGCCTCAATGTAGCGGAGCAGATGGAGGGAGGGTATACTATAGATGATTCCCGGGAAGTTGTACGCATTCTGGAGAAGGCCGGCATCCGAATGATCAACGTCTACACTGGCTGGCATGAATCACCCGTACCCACAGTCCAGGCGTCCCTCCCGAAGGGGGCCTTCGTGCATCTTGCGGAAAAGGTAAAAGGCTGGGTCGATATACCTGTCATTGCGGCCAATCGAATAAATGACCCCATTGTCGCTGAGAAAGTACTGGCCGAGGGAAAGGCGGACATGGTCGGTATGGCTCGCGCGCTGCTCGCCGATCCCGAACTTCCCAAAAAGGCAAGAGAGGGAAGAGTTGATGAGATCGTTCCCTGCCTGGCATGCTCCAATTGTCTTACAGAGATCCTGACGTCATATAAGGACTGGGGAAAACCTGTATACACATACTGCTCGGTCAACCCGCTGGCAGGAAAAGAGGCGGAAATCATTGCCAAACCAGCGGAAAGATCAAAGAAGGTTTTTGTGATCGGCGGCGGTCCCGGCGGAATGCAAGCGGCAATTACGGCGGCCGGAAGAGGCCACAAAGTCACCCTTTTCGACAGGGGGGATGAACTGGGTGGCCAGCTTCTCGTCGCCTCCATACCGCCTTACAAGGATGAAATCATGGCCCTTGTAAAGAGTCTCGCTGTACGCGTCAGGAAGGCCGGCGTTTTGATTAAACTTAAAAGTGATGTGTACCGTGATACGATAGAACAAGGGAAACCGGATGTATTGATAGTCGCGACCGGCGCCACTTCACTCATTCCGGATATACCAGGCGTGAATGGCCAGAATGTCTCCTTAGTGGACGATGTATTAACCGGCGCCAGGACCGTCAGCGGCAATGTCCTGATAGTCGGAGGTGGAATGGTGGGCTGCGAGACCGCGGAATTTCTGGTCGAACACGTGAAGGGCGTAAACCAGGTTACTGTTATAGAGATGTTAAAACGGATGGCGGACAACGTATCTCCCACTTACAGGCCGTTCTTTCTCGCAAGATTGAAAGAGGCGGGCATCAGGATGGAGACAGGCACGACCGTGGAGGAGATTACAAAAGAGGGCGTAAAGGTAAATCGGGAGGGAGTCAGTAGCTTTATCAAAGGAGATGCGGTGGTACTAGCCGTGGGCTTTAAGGCGAACTGCCCGTTAGATGAAAAGATCACAGAGAGCATCCCTGAAGTATATTCCATCGGAGATTGCATCAAGCCTCGCACAATAAAAGAAGCTATCGAAGAAGGATTCCATATCGGCAGGAGAATTTAAAAAATTCACATTCCTCCACTGATTGTTTCACTCATGCTGTGGCGGACAAGAAGCTTACAGCAGGTGATTATGTTCTCCTTTGAGTAGAGGGTCAGCTCGTCCCGATAATAATCCCTGAAAATCTCTTCAATTATCTCTCCCTCCAGTTTTTTATACCAGGAACAGAGGGATGTCGATTCCAATCGTCACAGTTTCTTGAAGAAGACCTAACTTAGCTTATATAAAAAAACATTAAATAATTTCTTTAACAAGCCGATAACATCATATGAATGACGATGATGGGTATGTAAATTAGCTGGGAAAAACGCATGAGCGGGATACTGAAATGAAAACAAAGAAAAGGCATTGCAAGCAGACTGAGGAATTTCAGGAAGAGAATTCATCCCCAATTCTGGTTGTCGATGATTCTGTAGAAATTCTTAATTTGCTGACAGATATCCTTACAATTGGCAATTACCGGGTTCGGATTGCATCCAGCGGACAGGCGGCCCTTGAATCAATCGCAGATGAAATACCAAGCCTGATCCTTCTTGATATTAAAATGCCGGACATGGACGGATACGAGCTCTGCCATCGTCTGAAAAACGATGAGCGAACTATCAACATACCGGTGATTTTCATCAGCGGGTTTGACGATATAGCAAACAAAATCCAAGGTTTCAATTCAGGGGGTGTTGACTTCATCCCTAAACCTTTTCAGTCTGAAGAAGTGCTGGCCAGAATCAAAATCCACCTGGAATTACGGCACCTCCAAGAGCAACTTGAGTTACAAAACATTCATCTTCAGAAAGAAGTCAAGGAGCGCTTACGGATTGAGGAGGAATTGAAAAAGCACAAAACTAATCTGGAAGAACTCGTTGCCGAACGCACCGCAGACCTTCAAAGAGAAATCTGCAAACGCAAGAAGGTGGAAGAACTGTATACGACCCTGACGGAAAATTCTCTTGCCGCCATATTTATCATTCAGGATGGAAAGTTCCGTTTCATTAACACCAATGCCATTGCCTATGCCGGATATTCTGCCGAGGAACTAATCGGACAAAATTCGTATCAAATCGTCCATCCTGAAGACAGAGAGAGGTTGAAAAGCATCAGCCGTTCAATGGTGCGGGGTGAGAATACCACGCCGTACGAATTCAGAATGGTGACCAAGCAAGGACAGATCCGGTGGATAACGCAAATCCTTTGCCCGGTCCAATATGAAGGAAAGCCAGCAATACTGGGCAATGCCATTGATATAACAGAGCGCAAAGAACTC
>DASPQI010000056.1:0-11965 GCA_035625045.1 Syntrophales bacterium
TGCATCAGAAAAACTCGTGCAAGCCTCGCCACCTGTATAGACTATACCCTTATTGAGGGATGCTGCGGATCTGCTCGCAACGGCCACTATTTTGTAACCGGACAATCGTAAGAGATAGCCGACTGCCGTGCCTACCTTGCCAAGTCCCAGGATGGCCGTAGTATCTCTTTTTATTCCTTGAGCATTCATAGCTACAATTAAAAAAGGCCTTCCAGATAAACCCCGGAAGGCCTTAAGATAAAGACACTCTTACCTGACCATTCCGTCTCAGTCCATCTGTTATGGATCCAAGCGGACACTTAATGATTATCATAAATGCTCGCTGTCAGTCAATAGAGTAAATTTGTCACAATGAAACATCAGCTATTGTGGATGTTTCTTGTAATTGGATTATCAGTAATATATAAGAACTTTTATAATATTATAGTATACTTGATATTGTATGCAGTCATTTTGAATAGTCTTGCATTTCTAACTAAGAGAGGGTTTTTCGTGGGAATGGTAGCGTCGACGGAAAGTAAATGCAAAGGTCTATGAAATTGGCCGATTCCGAAAGAAAGAAAAATATTGATCTAATGGTTTTTGATTTGGATGGGACACTTATCAATTCCGGTGGTGACATTATCACGTCGGTCAATCATACCCTTAAGACATTGGATATTCCGACAAGGGAACCGGATGAAATTATCGGTTTTGTCGGAAACGGTATTCAAAAAATGATCGAAAGGTCCCTTGGCAAGGATTTTCAACACCTGTTTAGCGAGGCTATAGATATTTTTTCAGCGTATTATGACAAGCACATGCTTGATACAACTACGCTGTGCGACTCTGTTATAGAAGTCCTCGAGCATTTTTCAGAAAAACGGAAGATTATTATCACAAACAAGCGCAAATATTTCACTATTAAGATGACGGATGCTCTGGGTATCTCGAAATACTTAGATGAAATCATCGGGGCAGACAGTACTGAATACAAAAAACCCGACCCCCGACTTTTGCTCCCGCTCATCCAAAAATATGATGTAGGATACGATCACACAGTAGTGATCGGCGATGGCATCAATGACATAATGCTGGCAAAGAATGCCGGAGTGGTGAGTTGTGCCCTTATGAATGGGTTGACACGCAGAGACATTTTACTTGCTCTTAACCCCGATTTTACCTGTGAAGGACTCTTTGAATTGATTTCAATATTCCGATAAATCGTCTGTGGTTTTTATAAAGCATGATTAAGAAGGTTAAAGAAGCTATAAAAAAGTACCGTATGCTCGAGCCCGGAGATATTGTTGTTGTGGCTGTTTCCGGAGGACCGGATTCCCTCGCTCTATTAAAAGTGCTGGAGATGCTTTCGATTGAGTATCGATTAACTTTGATTGCAGCACATCTTAATCATGGACTTCGACTGGAGGCCGATCAGGAAGCGCAGTTCGTACATGAGATAAGCAAGAAAATGGGAATTGAATTTGAGTGTAAAACGGTCGATATTAATTTCCTCAGGAAAGGGACGGGCAAATCAATAGAAGACATCGGCAGAGATGAAAGATATCTCTTTCTCAATGACGTAGCTAAGAGACATCATGCACATAAAATCGCTTTAGGACACAACCTCAGTGATCAGGTTGAGACAGTCTTGATAAATTTTTTGAGGGGTAGCGGTCCGGGAGGGTTAAAAGGGATGCTACCCGTAAGAGATTCATTGTATATCAGGCCCCTTCTTTACATAAACAGGACGGAGATCCTGTCATTTCTTGAGTTCCATAAAATACAGTTTTTAAGAGATAGGTCAAATACAGAAGACATATATCTCCGAAATAGGATCAGACATTTGTTGATACCTGAATTAAAGGCAAAATATAATCCTAAGCTGGATGAGAAGCTGAGCATCATGGCGGAGATCATGCGCGTAGAAGATGATTATATGGAAACACTGATTGGCAAAATTCTGTCAGAATGGGGTTCAGAACCGGATAATAATGATGAAGTCAGAATTAGAATATCCGAGCTTAGAAAATATCATGAGGCTGTCCAGAAGCGGATTATAAAAAATATTCTGCGGCGGTCAACACCGAACAGTCAGGGTATGGGATATGCTCACATAAAAGCAGTTCAAGATTTGGCCTATAGTAATGATCCCAGCGGACATCTGAATCTTCCGTATAATGCGGTGGTAAGACGTGAATATGATTTTCTGTTCTTTTCTAGGGGTATAAGGTTTGAGGGAGACATTGTGAAAAAAAAATGTGATCAGATATTTTATGAGGTCACACTACCAGGTTCAGTAAATATTGCAGAGTTGGGAAAGAGGATGATATTTGATCTTATTAAGCCTCCTGTCCAGATAAAATCAAGTGAGAAAAACACCGTTTACATGGACTATGATAAGATACTTCTTCCCATGATTATCAGGACAGGAAAACCAGGTGACAGGATACAGCTTCTCGGTATGAAAGGGACAAAAAAAATTAAATCCTACTTCATCGATGGGAAAATACCACTGAATCGTCGAAAAGATATCCCCTTATTGGTAGACCAAGAGTCTGTAATATGGATTACAGGAATGAGGATAAGCGAACGCGTTAAAATTACGGAAAAAACAAGAAGGATTTTGAAAGTAGAAATTGTTTGAAATAATAACAAGGTTAATGTAATTGTAAAACTGAAATATATAAATTTGGTTTAATCATCCTTCCCCTCCTCGTCTTCGCGGGGATGAATATAAGCGGGAATACAGAGGGAGGTAATATTGAATTCATTACAAAAGAATATAGCACTCTGGCTGTTCATCAGCCTTGTATTCGTGCTGTTGTGGCATCTTATTAATCAGCCAAAGAGTACGCAGGAAAGCATTATATATAGTGACTTTATAAACTACGCAGAAAAGGGACAGGTTGTCGAAGTTACAATACAGGGTGAAAGTATTACGGGTAAACTTAATAATGGGAAGAATTTCAAGACATATGCCCCGAAGGATGCCGGGATAATTCAAGTCCTTAAGGAAAAAGGGGTAAGGATTGCCTCTAAGCCTGCGGAAGAGTCTCCATGGTATATGAATGTATTGATTTCTTGGGTTCCTATGCTCCTCCTTATAGGCGTGTGGATATTTTTTATGCGCCAGATGCAGGCAGGTGGCGGCAAGGCAATGGCATTCGGGAAAAGCAGGGCACGTCTTGTTACGGATAAGTCGAAAAAAGTGACTTTTGCAGACGTAGCAGGCATCGACGAAGCGAAAGCAGAACTGGAAGAGGTAATTGAGTTTCTAAGAGATCCCAAAAAATTTACGAGGCTCGGCGGAAGGATACCTAAGGGATTATTGCTTGTGGGACAGCCGGGTACCGGGAAAACGTTACTTGCTAGGGCAATTGCAGGTGAAGCAGAAGTCCCATTTCTTAGCATCAGCGGATCGGATTTTGTGGAGATGTTTGTTGGCGTGGGGGCTTCACGGGTAAGAGATCTCTTCGATCAAGGTAAGAAAAATGCCCCATGCATAATCTTCATAGATGAGATTGACGCTGTTGGAAGACACAGAGGGGCTGGTTTGGGTGGCGGACATGATGAAAGGGAACAGACCTTGAATCAACTTCTCGTTGAAATGGACGGCTTTGAATCAAATGATGGGGTAATTCTTGTTTCAGCAACTAACCGGCCAGACGTGCTTGATCCTGCCCTCCTCAGGCCAGGTAGATTCGACAGGCAGGTCGTTGTACCGCTGCCTGATGTTAAAGGCAGAGAAATGATTTTAGAGGTGCATACCAAAAAGACACCCCTAGCAGAGGATGTTGATTTTGCAGTAATTGCGAGAGGAACACCTGGCTTTTCCGGTGCAGACATTGAAAATCTTGTCAATGAAGCAGTTCTTTATGCAGCAAGATATGGTAAAGATAAAGTCCATATGAATGACTTTGAGTTTGCAAAAGACAAGGTAATGATGGGGGCAGAAAGAAAAAGTATGGTGATAAGCGATGCAGAGAAGAGAAACACCGCATACCATGAATCCGGTCATGCCCTGGTAGCGAGATTATTACCGGGGAGTGATCCTATTCATAAAGTTACCATTATCCCCAGAGGCATGGCTCTGGGATTGACTCAACAGCTGCCGGTAGATGAAAAACATACCTATCCTAAAGGGTATCTTATGAATAACATCATAATTCTTTTGGGAGGAAGGGCAGCGGAAGAACTAGTATTAAAAGAGTTTACCACAGGTTCCGGAAATGATATTGAGCGGGCGACGAACCTAGCGAGAAAGATGGTCTGCGAATGGGGCATGAGCGAGGAAATGGGACCGCTGAGCTACGGAAAAAAAGAAGAACAGATATTTCTCGGTCGTGAATTTGCGGTTCACAAGGATTACAGTGAAGAAACCGCTCAAAGAATCGATAAAGAAGTAACACGCCTAGTCTCAGAAAGCTATGAAAAAGCTAAAAAGCTATTATCGGATCATATGGACGTTTTAAACAAAATTGCGTCGGCACTCCTTGAAAAAGAGGTTTTGAACACTTCCGAGCTGGATGAAATTATTCAATTAAAGTCAGGTGAAAAAGAGAATACAGAAAATATTCAGCTACAAGAAAAAGCAATAAATTAAAATACATTATGAGTACTGAAAAATGAAGAGGGACAGTGATATGGCAACCTTATTATTATTCCAAGTGGGTTATAAGAGTTCTTATCCAAGTCGAAATAGCAATTCATTAATCTCATATTAGTCATTTTCCCCAAATATATTACATGAACAATGGGAAATAATTCTTCAAAGATCAATCATTTAAGATCTCTTCACTTAAGCTCATCGTATGAGGCCCTCGATGCGTTGAGAAAGCTCGGTGTCGATCCTTATGGTATCGAGGCGATGTTACCAAAGATGACACATCTTAATATATTACTTGAAGGTATTAAGTGTAATGTTGCGAATATTATAAAACAGGAGATGCTATCCAGTGGTGGTGATGCTGCCGTATCACGCTTTTCGGTGTCATGCGGAGTTGAAGAAACGGATGTTATAATCATGGGCACTACAAAGCAGATAAGTAGATTCACTGATAAAATTTCTGTGCAACCATTGGGTTTAAGCGATATATCAAAGGACATCAAGCAGCTCTTAGTCAATATTTCACAGGATTTATTCGTTCTGAGAACGTTAAAAAGGGAAATTGTATTGGGAGATAGAACACAGATTATGGGAATTCTTAATGTGACACCTGATTCTTTTTCTGACGGTGGATTCTTTAATGCACCGGAAACTGCGATTGAACATGGTTTAAAAATGGTGGAAGATGGTGCAGATTTTATTGATGTCGGAGGAGAATCTTCGAGACCTGGCGCGAAGCCTGTTTCTGTTGAGGAAGAAAGAGCGAGGGTAATTCCTGTAATAAAGGGATTAGCCGGACGTGTTAACATTCCAATTTCAATTGACACTACAAAAGCAGAGATTGCCAGAGAAGCAATTGAAAACGGTGCAGAAATAGTTAATGACATAAGCGCTATGAGTTTTGATACGAACATGATCAACCTAATAGCTGATAAAGGTTCTGCAGTTATTCTCATGCATATGCGTGGAACTCCCCAAAATATGCAGGAAGGGGATTTATCATACAAATCACTCTTGGCCGACGTAATTGACTTTCTTTCAGATAAAATGAAAAAGTCCCGATTAGCAGGAATTGATATCGAAAATATCATGATCGATCCGGGTATTGGTTTTGGTAAGATTGCAGAAGACTCCATGAGGCTTTTGAAATATCTTTCAGAATTAAAAGTACTCGGTAGACCAGTCGTAACAGGTGTATCAAGAAAATCATTTATAGGCAAAGTAACAGGGGGTGGTCCTTTGGAACGTGCGGAGGGGACCGCTGCCGCGGTTACGGCCGCTATAATGAACGGTACTAACGTCATTAGAGTACATGATGTAAAAGCCATGAAAAAGGTTGTCGCAATGGCTGATGCTATTGTCAGGGCGTAATGCAGTAATGGCAGTTCATATATGATCCATGGGATAGGTACAGATTTTGTTGAAGTTTCCAGGATCGAAAAAATCCTGGAAAAATGGGGTGATCGATTTATAGAAAAGGTCTATTCTCATGATGAGATTAATTATTGTCAAAATAAGGCATTCCCGGCAATGCATTATGCGGCAAGGTTTGCCGCAAAAGAGTCTTTTCTGAAATCCCTTGGCATTGGGTTGGGTATGGGGATTAAGTTAAAAGAAATTGAAGTGATCAATAATCCACAGGGACGTCCAGTGCTGAAAATACATGAAAGAATAAAAGATAGTCTTGATAAACTCGGTATAACGGCAATGCACATAAGCATAACTCATACGAGAGAACATGCACACGCTGTTGTTATACTTGAGAAGTAAGGAAACCGTCATACGACAGCAACTTTTCATGTGAATATTATTGATAGAATTTCATAAAAAAAGTTAGCTTAGAGCAGATATATTTTAAATTTTATACACTATGAGTGAGGATAACTCACATCTAACTGTGATTTCCGAAAATCCCGAAGAGACCTTTCTCATCGGAAAGATAATTGGAGAAAATTTAACTGTCACTGATGTTGTTGCTCTCATCGGCGAGTTAGGTACAGGGAAAACATGCCTTACTCAAGGTATAGCTCGAGGAATTGGCATACCGGAAAGATTCCAGATAACAAGCCCCTCATTCACTTTGATAAATGAGTACCAGGGAAGGGTTATGCTATACCATTTTGATCTGTATCGTTTGGCAGGTTCTCGAGATATAGAGGTTATGGAATATGAGGAATATTTTTTCGGAGAAGGTGTTAGTGTGATCGAATGGGCTGATAAAATAAAAGATATTCTCCCTGAGCAAACTTTGTTTATTTCATTTAAATATCTTGATGAGAATAAAAGGGAAATAGTAATCTTTGGTGATAAACAGAAAGTGATGAAAATATCGGATGCATTAAAAAGTGGAGGTTTGTAGCGGATGGCTCTTGTTGTGCAAAAATATGGCGGCACTTCAGTTGCAGACATTAGCAAGATAGAATCTGTGGCGAAGAGAGTAATAAAAACGAAAGAAGAAGGAAATGATATTGTCGTTGTAGTGTCGGCTATGGCCGGTGAGACAGATAGGCTTATTTATTTAGCTCAAAAAGCATCAAATGAACCCGATGAAAGAGAGTATGACGCCCTCATATCCATAGGGGAGCAGGTTACTGTCACTTTACTTTCCATGATTATAAATAGAATGGGGTATAAAGCCAAATCTTTTCTCGGTTTCCAGGTAAAAATACTCACTGATAAGGCACATAAGAAAGCGCGAATATTTCAAATAGAAACGAAAAAAATAACTAAGGAACTGAAAAGGGGCACGATTGTAATAGTTGCGGGTTTTCAGGGTGTCGATAAGGATAATAATATTACAACTCTCGGGAGGGGCGGTTCCGATACAAGTGCTGTCGCCCTGGCAGCTGCCCTTAAGGCTAAGGTATGTGACATATACACTGATGTTGACGGGGTTTATACGGCGGATCCCAACATATGCAGTAAGGCAAGAATGCTGAGAAAGATTTCCTATGATGAAATGCTTGAGATGGCCAGGGCTGGAGCTAAAGTACTGCAACCTCGCTCGGTCGAACTTGCAAAAAAATTTGAAGTGCCTGTTTGTGTGAAATCTTCTTTTACGGACGGTGAAGGTACGCTGGTAACTAGGGAGGATGAGGAAATGGAAAGAGAAGTGGTGCGTGGAGTGACATATGATCGTGATCAAGCGAAAATTACTGTGGTTCATGTTCCGGACAGGCCTGGCATTGCGGCGAAACTGTTTACGCCACTTGCTGAACATAACATTGTGGTTGATATGATTATTCAGAATGCAAGCACCGAAGGATTTACGGATTTGACGTTCACTGTATCACGTAAAGAGATAAAGAAAGCACATGAGCTAGTTGAAGATGTTTCAAAAGAAATCGGAGCATCTAAAATTGAGATCGACGATGATGTTGCTAAGGTATCCATCATCGGTGTAGGAATGGTAAGCCATTCTGGCGTTGCAGCAAGGATGTTCTCAGCATTGGCAAAGGAAGGCGTCAATATTTTAATGATCAGTACATCTGAAATTAAGATTTCATGCGTTATACAAGCGAAGTATACAGAACTCGCCGTTTCAGCTTTGCATGATGCTTTCGGATTAGATAAGAATAAATTACCTTGACGAAAATAAATATTTTGGATTTATTTTTTTATAAAGTTGTCAAGAGCTGCAAATGTTTTTAAGCATAACAAAAAGACAACTTGATGGAGCAATTGTAGTTATTGTAATCGCGGTATTCATATATACGGAAGCTTATACTGGCTCACTGTTTGACGCTCCAAAATACAACATTCCCTTTGTGGATAAAAGTTATGGTCCGATGATAGTTGCAATAAGCGGTGATACAGCCTTCAATGGTATCTATCACATTTCTGGCAATGCAAGAATCTGCGATCTTCTGATTTCTGCCGGCATTGATAATCTTGAAATGTTTGACAAGATGATCCTCTCTAAAAGGCTTTCGACCGGAGACATGGTTGTCATTAAATCAGGTGACCAGTTAACAACAGCAGAAATGAATAATGCCCCAAAAGTGGCATTAAATATCCCTATTAACATAAATAAAGCTACGCTTAATGATCTCACTTTGATTCCAGGCATAGGCGAAAAGACGGCATGGCAAATTATTCAATTCAGAGAAAGGTCAGGAAGGTTTAACAGGCTTGAAGATATGATGAAGATACGCGGAATCAAGGAGAAGAAATTCACAAAAATAAAGAGATATTTGTGCACTAATCAAATTTCGTAAAAAAACATCCAAATTTTTATGATTATTTAGAGTCAATAGAGTTTCATTTTTTATCTGAATTTATCAAGGTAACTGAGGACTCTGCGGACATATGTCTGTGTTTCTCGGTAGGGAGGAACACCTCCATATCTTATAACAGCATTCTCACCTGCGTTATAAGCAGCAATGGCTAAATGGAGATTGCCGCTGAAATAGTTTAAAAGGTAGCGGAGGTATCTTACACCGCCTTCTATGTTACTTTCAGGATGGAAAGAGTCCTGCACCTGCAGTGAAGAAGCAGTCGCAGGCATCAGTTGCATTAATCCCCTTGCCCCTTTTTTTGATACCGCCCGATGATTGAAATTTGATTCTGCCTTAATAACAGCTTTAATAAGAGCTGGATCAACACTATATTTCTCTGATGCCTTTGTAATTAAGTGATCATATTTTGATATATCTTCACCTAACTTTCTATCAAAGATGACACGTTTCTCCCTCATGATGAGGGTATATTTGATGCCGCTTTCTGTAGGAACATTTGTGAGATGGATAACGCCTTCCGCATCAACATATTTGTAAATGTCTGCAGATGAAAAAGAAGGAATCGCTAAGAGAATGGCAAAAGATGTTAGTACAAAAAATTTCATGACAATATAAGTCTAATTAATTTGAGAAAAGCGTAATATGTAATTTTTGACCACTTTTACAGATAAGCTATTACTACACGATAAAATTGAATTCAAGGAATCATTAAATATTTTATCCAAAAGTATTTATCCCTCATTATCCTTGACAGACTCGTGCCATGGTGGTAATTCATCACACATATTTACTACTAATCTTGTCGGGGCGTGGCGCAGCTTGGTAGCGTATCTGAATGGGGTTCAGAGGGTCGGAGGTTCAAATCCTCTCGCCCCGACCAGTAAATATGTTTATTAGAATCTATAAGTTATGCCTGGATAATATCAGGTACCCGTTAAATAAATCAGTTTATAAATATAACTCTCTTGAATTGCTCAATTTTCTTCAAGTAACGAAGTACGCCAAGATAACACTATCCTTTTTAGAAAACACCACTACAACTATATATCGGCAAATAATAAAAAAAATTTAATATTTAATATAGTGAATGGCAAATTGATCAGGAGGGGAATATCTGCCCAAGAATTAGCAGATTAGATTAATAGGGTTCTTTAAATTATGGCTGACTCTAGCTTCTATAGTGTTTCTATAAATGCTTCAAATCTTGTTTTTAATCTATCTCCAACAGAAAATTGATCTTCCATTTCAATGAGCGTATTTGGAATACCTTCCTTGTCCAGATGCTTTTTTAGATATGGGTAATCAAATGCATAGGGATCGCAGAATTTGAGAAGGATGAAAACAACCCCATCGGCATTATTGTTCTTCACGATATTGATAAGGTTTTCAGCTCTACTTGTTATACCGTCATATTTTGCTGGGCATACTACTCGTTTTAAATACCTCTCTGCAATTGACACTAGCGGATCACCGTCTTTATTGATAAGTCCTTCAAAGTATCTCGATCCGGTACAAAAATCGTCCCATACGACCACGCCGCCGACGTCTTCAATAATATTATATATGGCAGGGTGGTCGCACATACCTCCAGCAAGGACAAGTTTTTTATGATCGGTAAAAGAACCGATTCCTTTTTTTGTCTTCAATTCCAAGATAATGTCCGCTAATATACTGGGAAGGATATTACGGTCAATTAACATTGAGGTCTTCATAATAGTATAAAATTCATTACCTTTAATTATGGCAGGATTTTCATGCCTTATAGCGTGTATAGTTTTTATGCCCTCCCGTATTTGATTATATATGGTAATGGCATACCTGATGTTATCTTCGGATATCTCTATTCGCAAGCTCTTCTCCAGGTCAATTTTGAATTTCATAAATACATCAATCATATACTCTCTGGCGCTTTCGGTATTTAGTTTTAGCGGTAAAACAATATCAATATGAAATTGTACGGGTACGTGCAGGCGCCATATATCTGATAATCTCTGTATAGAATCACAGGTATGAGGGAACACGGCAGCATCCAGGAAATCCAAATTCCCTGATAATCCCTCTTCGAGAATCCCCCGCACGAAGTGACAGCAGTACGTTTGCAGATATGTATCAGCCCTGTTGATGCTTTGTCCTGTTCGAAAAAGCCTGAAGGGTAGGGCGTCGGCTGCGAATATTAATTCTTCCGGGGTGTAGGAACATAAGTAACCGATAACTTTTTTATTACGTTCCTTTTTATAATTTTTCGCATACTCATAAGGATTACTTAGTATTTCATTAAGCTCGCGTAATTTCAACATCTATGACATTCTCTCAATCTATTAATATTAAAGATTATTTGTATTAATTTTTATCACTTGTATTATTCACATATGGCATGCTATAGGAAGCACAAAATGAGTATATACTCAAGAGTAATTTCGGCAATACTTAAGCGAGTTCCCTATTTATTTTATTATAATTTAAAATCTGCAATGAGATAAACCAAAATTTATTCTCCTTATTTAATTATCTTCTGTTGATGCTCAGAGTAAGGCAATTTCGATATAATTTAGATAATTTAAGTTATCTTATATATGGGGAAAATCAAGCCTTGGCCATTGATGGCGGAGCTGCCAAGGAAATCTTCTATTTTATTGAAAGCCGGAATTTAAATCTTCATTTTGTTGCAAATACGCACGAACACCTTGATCACACGAGCGGAAACAGAATGCTTCTTGATCGGACTAACGCCCAGCTTCTGCGGCATGAAGATATCATTAATAAGGGAGGTATAGGATTAGAAGGTCAAATTATAAATATGTATAATACACCTGGACATACAGATGACTCTGTTTGTTTTCATGTGAATGGTATTTTACTTTCGGGAGATACGTTATTTAATGGCACTATTGGAAATTGTTTTTCCGGCAATCTAATAAATTTCTATCATTCGATAAAGAGACTGATGACGTTACCTGCTAATACAATGATATATGCAGGTCATGATTACGTGCATGATGCCATGAATTTTGCAAAAAAGCTGGAACCGGATAACAAATATATAGATGTTTTTTTAGATAGCTACAGATCGGAACATGTCTTTTCAACTATGACAGATGAAATGAAGATTAATCCGTACCTACGTTTCAATGAAAAAAGT
>DASPQI010000057.1:0-10125 GCA_035625045.1 Syntrophales bacterium
AAAAGCGATCACAGTTTCTTGATATTGGACTGCAGGAGACAGGGGACTACAGCAATGCAACGGCCGAAGCAATCGATGAAGAAATTAGGACTATGATAAGGACACAACATGGCAGAGCCCTGGAAATCCTCAAGGACAAGAAAGACATCCTGCAAAAAGGCGCCCGATTGCTTCTGGAGAAGGAAAAGATAGAAGGAGCGGAAATAAAGACATTGATGGAGAATCAATAAGAGTACTCATCGAAAAGGCCTTCAATTAAATCACTGACGGCTTTTCGTTTGACAGGCATAAGAACTTTCTCTATACTCCCCACCTCAAATAAAACTTATGAAAGGATCAAGCAGTGGCTGAAAAAAAAGCAGCGGATGAAATTATTACAGGTAATGGTATCAAAACGTCTGGGGGGGTTGTGCTCTGTTCCTGCACCTTAACATGCCGCATATGCGGAAGTTCCGATCTCTTCGAATGGCCGGAAAATAAATTAAGCGCGGAAGATGTGGAAGGTATAGACACACTCGGTCTGATAATAGCTGTAGCGCACAGTAAGAACTGGATCGCACAGCGTGTTCTCAATGTCCACGAAGGAAAACGTTCACTATTCGTGTTATGCCCGACCTGTCTGGCCCTATTTTTCTCCGCCACGACACCACCGACCGGCACCGACGAAAAAGAGAAATCTTAATATTCTGCCCGGTGACATTCCGTCAATAAAATCATAAATTCGTATCCGGGATCATGGCACAATCCGTGATCGCCTGCTGGTAGATTTCAATCCTCGCAGAAAGCATTTGTCCTTATAATAATGTTGAAATCAACATCGCTCCCGATGCCTCTTGAAGGCTGACGAAGGAGTAATATTGACTTTCAATACATTAATGATGATAATATACAGCAATTACAGAGGATCGCTATGACCGACGATCAAATGATTATCAGATGTCTTAACTGCGGGACAAAGAACCGCATACCGAAGGAACATCTTCATGACCGCCCAACGTGCGGCAGATGCCATGCCTATCTTGATGACATCATTATCAGGTGTCTTGCCTGCGGGACAAAAAATCGCATGCCCGAGGATCGCCTAGATCAGCAGCCTCTATGCGGCAAGTGCGGCGTCCCCATTGTCATCAGCAACAATAGCGGGCGTCCCGTGGATATCACTGATGCAACATTCTCAAAGGAAGTCCTCTCTTATACCGGCACCGTGTTGATGGATTCTTGGGCGCCGTGGTGCGCACCATGCCGCATGGTAGGACCAATTATGGAAGAACTTGCGTCCAAATATGAAGGGAAGGTCAAGATTGTTAAACTGAATGTGGATGAAAATCCCCTTACGGCATCAAAATACAACATTCAGAGTATACCCACGCTCCTGTTGTTTAAGGACGGATCGCTCATCAATAGATTGGTCGGTGCCCTGCCCAAGGAAGAAATCGAACGATATCTGCTTTCCATTGTGTAGATAAGAGGTTCTCCCTGGAGCGTTATTTAAAAAGTAAAACAAATTGCTCAAAGAGTTCCATGTGGAAATGATCAATCATTTCCTCTTTCATTAATTTCAGGGCGTCAAAAGGTCCAAGTTTTTTTCTGTAAGGACGGTCGGACGTCAGGGCGTCATACACATCGGCGATAGAGCACATCTTCCCATATATATGTATATCATCTCCTTTGAGGCCAAGCGGATATCCCTTACCATCGTATCTTTCATGGTGCTGCAACACAATCCTCTTGCATTCGGGAGTCAATTGATTGGTATCATGGAGGACCTTGTACCCCATGTTGGGGTGCTGTCTCATCGCGTTCATTTCCTCTTCCGTCAATCTGCCCGGTTTATTGATAATAGCCGTATCTATCTGTACCTTTCCCAGATCATGGAGGAAAAACCCGGCCCCCAATTCATGCATATCATGAGCAGTCGATTTTCTAAAAAGCGTCTTTGAGAGCGAAACAGCCAGGAAACCCACATTGACGGAGTGGGTATAGGTATAAAAATCATGAGATGTAATGCTCAGCAGATATAAGGATGTTTTATCATCAGTAAGAATCAGATCGACAACTTCAGCAATACCTTTTTTCGCGTCCCGGATATTTTCAGCGGTGGGGTGTTCGAGCAGGTTGTTTATCAACGTGAAGGAGTGGGCCTGCACAGCCTTTGCTTTTTCCAGAGGGGGCAATTTTGCATCATGGATCGCCTCTAAAAGCTCATCAGGCACTATTGTTCTGGATTCTTGCTTTAAGTCCTGCTCAGATTCGATATCAAGGTTCTTTTTCTCTTCGGTAAAAGTGCTTCTCTTGGTATCAACCACGATTTCCGTGAGGCCGTAATCATAAATCTTTTTTATTTGCTCATTGGATTTAATTAAAAATTCATTCTTTACAAAGGGGTGGGATAACCATGAGACAGGCAAAATAACATACATGCCGATTTTAAGGTTTTTTGTCCTGACAGTTCTCTGCATAATATTACCGATGATAATGGTTCCCAGGCGTGGAAGACCATTGTTCCCACTGTTTATTATCGGCAGTTTTATGCATTTACCTGAGCATTTTTTCCCGTTTTTCCAGTTGTACCTCCAAACTTTTTAGAAGCTCTATATCTTTCTTAAGTTGCTCATTTTCCTGAACTAATTTTGCCATTTCTTCCAGCAATTGCTTGTTGTCCTTCTTTATCTGTTCATTTTCCTTTCGAAGTTTGGCATTTTCCTCCTTAGCCTTTTCGCTCAATTGCGTAACATCAATAAGACGTATTAATATCTCAGACAGTCCCCGCCACTTACTGCGCGGATATTTTTTCAGCAATTCATCAAATGCCCCTCGAGCCTTCACATAATCCACAGCCTTCTCACGGTCTCCTAAATAAAACATTCCTTTAGAAAAGATATCTGCATCGGAAGGAGATTTTTTGAACCATCCTTGTTCAAATACTGGTGTGGGTTTATCAGGAGGAGTGGGGAGAGAAGCACAGGCTCCCAATAGAACAAAGACCATATAAATTATATATTTACGATAATTTTTCCACGTCTTCCTGCTTAATATAGTTACTTCCCGGTAATGTCTTCGCATATTCCTTTAACTCCGCAGCTTTCTTTGCCATATCCAAAGGCCCCTGAAAATGTGTCCCGTTGTCGGTAACAATGGCGATAGAGATGGTTATGAGAGGGAATTTTTGCTGATTCCCCTGCCTATCTTTTCCAATGATAAACCCCTTCTGCCTGTCTTTCTCACTGTAAAACCTCATAATACGACGATCAAACTCATCGATTATATTTTGACATTTCTGCTCTGTCCCGCCCGGTTCGGAAATAATAATAAAATCGTCACCTCCGACATGTCCTACAAAGTCGCCTCCGTTATTCGTTATCTGCAAATGTTTAATTAATATATCGCCTACCTCCTTTATTACCTCGCTGCCCCATGCATAACCATATTTATCAGCGAAAGGTTTGAAATTATCAAGATCAACATGGCAGAGGGAAAACTGTTTTTTTTCTGAAAAACGTTTTTCAATCTCCTTCTCAATAGCCAGATTGCCGGGCAAACCGGTTAGAGGACTGGCGTCAAGGAGCAGCGTCTCCAGTACCTTGAGGCGTTCCGTCATGAAACTGAAGGCATCTGCGAGACTGCCGATCTCGTCGCGGCGGTTAATATTTAGATTGTATTCGAACTGCCCTTCGGCAATATGTTCTGTTACCTTTTCCAGTTCCTTGAGAGGTTTGGAAATATTATATGTGATGAGCAATGCTAAAGCCAATCCCACAAACAGACCTATCGCGCTGAGCGTAATCGTCATCCTGGAAGCCTCAGTGCCCTGTATTTTTATCAGGTTCATTCTTGCATCTATACTATTTTCGGCTTTGAGGCGGATCTCACGCAAAGAGGTGGCTAACTCTTCAATCGTTTTTTTACACTCCGTTTCAGAAAACTTAATGGCATCCTCAACAAGATTGTCATTAACCAGGGATACCTCCTGATTAAAAAAGTCATCATATCGGTTATGCAGTGATGACAGCTTCGGCAGGGTTTGAGCTAAATCAGATATATTATTTTTTTTTAAATTCTCGATACCGGCATTAAATTCCTGGCTCCGTGACCAGAAAAGCTCCGCGATTGTCGGGTCTTTAAGAATAAGATATTTTTTTTCTGCGCCCTCCTGGGCAAGCAGTGCGTCCATCATAATCTTGCTATTATCTACGATGAAAAAATCCTGATCGATAATTTCATAAGCCAATTCGTTTAGATTCTGGAGGCTGAAAATCGCGTAGGCACTTGCCATGATGGTAAGGAGCGCCATCGTCAGATAACCCGCCAGCAACTTTCGGCTTATCGTAAATTTCATTGCACTTATCCAGAAGGATCAATTCCAATTTTTCTTCGTACCACATTCATGCAATTTCCGCAAAGCAGAAATATAAATTTTTAGTTGACCTTTTCCGAATGTTTATTGCCCCCTTGATTAACTTTTGATATATTAAAATAAAATATCGCTATAAAGTGGAGGCTACACCGATGATCTATAATGAGGAATTCGAAACATTACCCCGCGAAGTTTTGGAAACCCTGCAGTCAAAGAGATTGCAACAGGTTGTGCAACGCGTCTATCATACGGTTGGCTTTTACAAAAAGGCTTTTGATAAAGCCGGTGTCAATCCGGATGACATCAAGACCCTATCAGACATAAAGCGTCTTCCCTTCACAACGAAACAGGATTTGAGAGATAATTATCCCTTCGGTCTATTTGCCGTACCGATGAGTAGTGTTGTAAGGCTCCACGCGTCTTCCGGCACAACTGGCAGGGCAATAGTCGTAGGATATACAAAACGGGATATCGATACGTGGTCCGAATTGATGGCCAGATGTTTCGTGGCTGCGGGCTTGACCAAAAATGACATTATCCATAATGCTTACGGATACGGTCTTTTCACCGGTGGCCTCGGCGCCCATTACGGCGCCGAAAAACTGGGGGCCAGCGTCATACCCATGTCCGGCGGCAATACAAAAAGACAGTTAATGATCCTGCAGGACTTCGGTCCAACTGCCATCTGCTGTACGCCTTCATACGCTCTGAATCTGGCGGAACAGGGCGAAGCCATGGGTATTGACATGCGGTCACTTAAACTCCGCGTCGGCATCTTTGGCGCCGAGCCGTGGAGTGAAAAGATGCGGGACGAAATAGAAAATAAGCTGAATCTCACCGCGCTGAATATTTACGGCCTGTCGGAGATAATGGGCCCTGGAGTTTCGATGGAGTGCTTAGAGGACCGCCATGGCATGCACGTATTTGAGGATCACTTTATTGTGGAGGTGATCAATCCGGCAACGGGTGAGTCATTACCGTATGGCGAGGAAGGGGAACTGGTTTTTACCACTATCACAAAGGAAGCTTTTCCTTTAATCCGTTTTCGCACCAGGGACATATCACGGCTGATTGCGGAACCGTGCCGCTGCGGCAGGAGTCATATCAGGATGGACCGGGTGACCGGCAGAAGCGATGATATGCTGATTATCAGGGGTATAAACGTATTCCCTTCCCAGATTGAGGCTATACTAGTCGGCATTACGGGACTCGAGCCGCACTATCAACTCATCGTGGAAAGGGCCGGTACCTTAGACACCCTGGAGGTTCAGGTCGAAGTAAGCGATCAGCTGTTTGCAAACGCAGACGAGGTTCGCTCTCTGCAAAATTTAGAAAGGCACCTCACCAAAGACTTAAAGGACTATCTGGGCGTCTCCGCCAAAGTTAAATTAGTAGAACCCAAGTCACTGCAGCGTTTCGAAGGAAAGGCCAGTCGGGTAATAGACAAACGAAAAATATAGGTGGAAATCATAGACGTTCTATTGCTGCGGAATTTATAAGGAGGACATATGAAGGTTGAACAAATATCAATATTCCTGGAGAACAAGCCGGGGTCCCTTGAAAGCGTCACCAGGCTGTTGAAAAATGCGAACATTAACATCAGAACCCTGTCACTGGCGGACACCTCCGATTTCGGAATTCTCCGCCTTATCGTTAATGATGTCAATACAACACTGAAGGTACTCAATGAAAGCGGTTTAAGAGTGAGCAGGACGACCGTGGTGGCGGTGGAGGTTCCGGACCGTCCTGGTGGTCTTCACAGCATTCTGGAAGTGCTGGCGAAAAATGCCATCAATGTTGAATATCTGTACGCCTTCGTCGAAAAGAGCGGGGAAAACGCGGTAATCATCTTCCGTTTCGATTCACCCGATAATGCCATCAATGTCCTTCTCAAAAATGGCTTTACGGTTCTGCCCGGTGAGAAGCTTTATTCTTTTTAAACATGATGATATAGTTATTAACAGGGCTTAAAATGAACGACTTCGTAAACCATAATAACCTGTTCAAAGGGAGGTGTTGTCATGAAGATACAAACCCGTTCGCTTAATTCGATGGTGGAAGAACAGTTGGTTAAATGGAAAAGCGAGACCACGGAACGGAAGGCCGTGAAAGCCAAGCCCGGTCCGGTGATTACCATTTCCAGAGAGCCGGGTGCCGGCGGCAGTGAGATCGCCAGGAGGCTCGCAGAGCAGTTGAAAATGGATCTGGTAGGCGCCCAAATCATCCAGAAAATAGCGGAAAGTGCCGACATGAGCACAAAAGTAATTGAGTCCCTTGATGAGAAGGAAATCACAAGGCGTGATGACTGGTTAAGCTCTTTATTAGAGACCCGCCACCTGTGGGTAGACGGTTACCTCCGCCATCTTACCAAGGTTATCGGTACATTCGGAAGGCAGGGTAATGTCATCATCGTGGGCAGGGGGGCACAGTACATACTTCCCCCTGATGATACATTCCGTTTGCGCTTCATTGCCCCTATGGAAACTAAAATCCAGAGTGTGATGCGCGACTATGGTTCCACCAAGGAAGAGGCGCATAAATATGTCATCAAAACAGATTCAGACCGCCGCGCTTATCTGCGAAAATACTTCAACGCAGACGTGACAGATCCCTCACATTATGACATGGTCATCAATACGGGGAAACTTGGTATAGATGGCACTATCGAAGCAGTCAAGGCTGCCTTTAGCATATGGAAGAAGAAATTCGACGCGGCACCCTGACGTGCCGCGGTGCATTGATTACTAAGAAAATAACCTTGCATATTCCCTCCTTCAACGAAGGAAGATCAGGGCGGCTGGGGAACTAGGCAAGGAGTGATTAGGGTTGTTGAATACACACATTATGGGGGCTGTTCAAAAATGCTCAGATGCAAGGAGCTCAAAAACCGAAGCGCGAGGCGTATATAGAAATACATTGAGCGGTTCGGTTCGCAGAGCAACGCGGCAGATGAGTGTTTTTCAACAGCTCTAGTCATCCCTTGATGCAGCCTAACGCCCTAAGTCTTGCGACCTTCCTGGAGATGCCAGCTTTGTGCACTACTTCCACTACCTGATCTAAATCCTTATAAGCCTCCGGTATCTCCTCACCGAGGGTCCCTTTACCGGTTGCCATGATGATGATACCCTTGTCGGCCAGCTCCCTCGCGATTGCCCTTCCACGGCTAGCCTTCTTCGCCTGGGTGCGGCTCATGACACGTCCGGCCCCATGACAGGTGCTTCCAAAGGTCTCCGCGAATGCTTTCTCCGTCCCGGCAAGCACGTAAGAGCCCGATCCCATATCGCCGGGTATTAATACCGGCTGACCTGTCTTGCTGTACGGCGTTGGAAGAGCCGGATGGCCGGGAGGAAAGGCCCGCGTCGCGCCTTTCCTGTGCACGCACAGCTTCATCTCTTTGCCGTCGACGACAAATGTCTCGATCTTGGCGATATTGTGGCAGACATCATAAAGCAATCTCATGCCCAGCTCACGGGGGCCTTTTTTTAAAGTATGCTCAAAGGTCTCTCGCGTCCAGTGCATCAGCATCTGACGGTTGGCCCAGGCATAATTGGCGGCACAGGCCATGGCAGCCAGATACTCCTTGCCACGGGGTGATTCCAGATACGCGCAGGCCAACTGCCTGTCCGGAAGGGGAACCGCCAGCTCACCGATATGTTTCACCATCCTCGCTAGGTAATCATCACAGACCTGATAGCCGAGCCCCCGGGAACCGCTATGTATGAGGACGGCGATCTGGTCCATTTCCAGGCCAAAGGCGGCGGCCGCCTCTTTATCGAAGATCTCCTCGACAACCTCTATCTCCAGAAAATGGTTGCCCGATCCCAGTGTGCCCAACTGCTCTCTTCCCCGCTCGATAGCCCTGGCGCTGACCATTTCGGGATCGGCGCCCGCTATTTGTCCCCTGTCTTCAGTCGCTTCCAGATCCTCGATCGTGCCATAACCCTGCTCAATGGCCCATCCGGCACCATCAGTCAGGACCTTCTTTTCTTCCTTGGGTGAGAGTTTGAGGTCACCCTTCGAACCTACGCCGGTAGGGATATTATGAAAAAGCGCACCTATCAGGTCCTTCAAGCGATTCCTGATATCTTCATGTGCGAGGCGGGTCGTCACCAGTCTGCATCCGCAGTTGATGTCGTAGCCGACGCCTCCCGGGGAAATGACGCCGTCCTTTAGACCAAATGCCGCGACACCTCCTATCGGGAAACCATACCCCCAGTGAATATCAGGCATGGCCAGTGAATATTTCACAATGCCCGGCAAATGAGCGACATTAGCCACCTGCTTCGGGCTCTCATCAGAACCCATTTCCCTTATGAGACGCTCGCTCGAATAAATAATCCCTGGAACCCTCATGCCGCCGCTCTGGGGAATCATCCATCGGCAATCATCGATCTTCTTTAGTCCGGTCATTCTGATTTCCTGGAAGTTAATGTTTCATCTGAAAGTAGATGCACGTTTCACTTGTTGTCACCATGAGCTGTTAGCCATGAGCTTGCCGAATGATCGAAGGGTCATGTAAGCGAAGCCCTTCAAACATCAAAAATCACCCTTGCTATCCACCCATCCGGCGTTTCTTTGACCATAACCTGATGGTAAGTCACCGCCTTGATTTCCGTATTTATCCTGTGTTTCGCGGGGTCAAACCGCTCTCCCCTTACCATCGCCTCTAAATGCTGCGAATCGATCTTCGGAATGGAGCACTCTTTCAGCAGAAGTTCCTCGCCGTTAAACATATAGAGGATTTCTCGTAGATAATTCACAAGCAAGTCTTCCCATCCTTCACCCTTGACAACGATTTCCTTTTCTACAGTCAGGGCTACATGTTTCAGGTCTGTGATAATATCAAAGGTGGCGAAGGCCGCATTGGCAAACAAGTCTGTCACTGTTTTGCCGTATATTTCCACTCCTAAATCAGCCGTATGATCGAAAGTTTTGTATCTGTTCATTATATGTAATATTTTATCATAATAATCATCATAACATCCATAATCATATTATGAAACAAAATATCTCTTTTCCCTTTTGTCAAAATTGCTTTTTTGTCATTTCATACAAGCGCAGCGCAACTTTGAGCCTGCCCCGCATCTTCCCTCAAATTTTCAATATTGATTGATATGCAATACTTCATGCGATAATGTTTAATAAGAATCTTCTCGAAAAGTTAAAATACCCTTGTTAAAACGATAATTAATTGTTACAAAATAACAAGAAATTTATAAGGATGGAATCCATGGGAGAGGGCATTTCGGACTATACAAAGTTTATCATTGATCTGCGAAGACATATGTGGAAGTCAGGTGTGGAAATGGAATTACGCAGGCTAATATGGCAAATAGCCGTTATAGGGAAATACATCTCTGCCGAAATTCAAGAATCGAACCGGAAACTGGCAGGGTTTAAGAACATTCGCATTTTCCGGCATGGTGAAGAGCAACTGACTGTGGATAGGAGTGCCGACGAAATTCTCAAGAATCAACTCCAGTATTCGGGGTTTGTACGGGCATATGCGTCAGAAGAACAGGACTCAGTAATTCAAATCGGTAAGGGAGAAGAAAAGTATTTCATCACTGCAGACCCTTTGGCTGGTTCTTCTTTAGTGAACACAAATCTTGCCATGGGAACAATAATCGGCATTCATAGCGATTCAATGTTAGCCAAAGGAAGAAACACATTAGCAGCAGCTATGTACATTATGTATGGTCCCCTCACTACAATGGTCTATTCTGCAGGCCAGGGATCTCATGAATTTGTGTTGAACAGCGAAGGGGAAT
>DASPQI010000058.1:0-4234 GCA_035625045.1 Syntrophales bacterium
ATCACCCCGGTGGGAAAGGCCCATCGGACAGGCTCGGTGATCGCCCACATAGCTGTTCCGCCTAGCACGAGGTCGTACCAGAACCACCACTCATACTGCCTCCACTTCAATCAGGGTACCTGCGGTAAGTGCATCTCTCGGTGTCCTGTGAAGGCGCTCAGCCTACAGGGTCACGACAAGCAACTCTGCATGGCGTACACTGAACGCGCCATGAATATATATCTGAAGGATACATACGGGATCAACAACTATGCCTGCGGACTCTGCCAGTGCGGTGTGCCCTGCATGGACCATATCCCGACGTTCGACGAAGGATAGACTGCGCCAAGGTGCCGGATTTCAAGGGGATATCAGAACTTAACAGCAAGCTCTAGAGATATTGTTCTTATCTTATAGATGTGGGCGATGAAAGCCTTTATAAGAGGGATATACTTCATATGGCAAAAATCGGCATTTTGACCTGTACCAATGCAACCCAAGACCTCGGCTGCTCATCGGCGAGTTGTCTATCGGGCTTTCGGAAACGAAAAGGAATGTTCGCCGAATATCCGGAGAACGAAAAACTTACTTTAGTCGGTATTATAAATTGTCCGGGCTGTCCAACACTTACTGGCCCGGACAAGGTGATTGGAAGAATCAGAGCACTAACGGATTTCGGGGTTGATACTATACATTTCTCCAATTGCGTAAAAGCCCTTTGTCCATTCAAAGAAAAATATAAAGAGGCAGTTGAACAATCATTTCCGAATATAAGAATCATAATCGGTACGCACGAAGAGCATGTTACACCGGAAGAATTTCGCAGGCGAGTCAAGAAATTATTCTGCCAGCCTCGGAAAACAATGGTCGACATCATTCTTAACAAAGACGAGGATCGGTAAAGTATCACTCCCTTCCGGTTACAGGCGAAAGATACATTTATCAATTATCCCTCTGGTGTTGCCGTTGACTCCTCCGGCAATATCTACATTGCGGATACAGGCAATGACGTCATTCGTGAAGTTAAGTGATCGGAGCAGTCAATGCGCACAAGGTCTAATGGAGGTAATGTTATTTAGCAATACAACAATAATCTCGATTGAAGATTAATGTGAATATGAACCAACGTGATGGAGGTCGCTTAAAAACGCGCCCTCCATCGCGTGTTTATGTTTCAACTACTAATACATACTCATGTAAATCGAAAAGATTAAAAATTTCTTTATGAAATGTTGGAGCCTAGGATTACTGAATCTATAAACATGCCTTCCTGAACGTGTTGAATTTTATTTCTAGAAATAGTCAATATTTCATTCCGATTTTGTTAAAGCATTTCAAAAAAGACCGTTTGTCTTTATTGACATCGAATTGTTTCAAGCATATACTCGCTAAAAATAATTATTATTGTTGTTGTTGAGCTAATATCTTTTTTTTGAATTATTGGGGTAGTTGTTGACGTGCCGATACACACGTGAAGGTCCATATTATGGACAATATTTTTTCTGATCGAATTACCGACGTACCCCGTTCTTTCATCCGTGAAATACTCAAGGTTGCCCTCGATCCTACAGTAATATCATTTGCCGGAGGACTGCCGAATAGAGAACTGTTTCCCGTTGATGAGATCAAGGAAGCGACAAACAAGGTGTTCAGCAGGCACGGGAGGGACATATTCCAGTATAGTAATTCGGAAGGATATCTAAAACTCAGGGAATACATCGCTGAGCGGTATCGAAAAAAGAAAAGACTCGTTGTCTCGGTCGAAGACATCTTGATTACCAGCGGTTCTCAACAAGGGCTGGACCTTTTAGGGAAAATTTTCCTGAACGACGGAGACAGACTGATCATTGAGGAGCCCGGATACCTGGGGGCCATCCAGGCAATGTCGCTCTACAAGCCGAAGTTTATCCCGATCCGCGTTACTCAAGAAGGCATGGATACGGCGAAACTGCAGAAGGCTCTTTCCGCAGAAAAACCGAAGCTGATGTACACAGTTCCGAACTTTCAAAACCCGTCTGGCAATACCTATTCTTCGGAAAATAGGATCGAAATCTCAAACATTCTTCGTGGTACCCATACACTGTTGATTGAAGATGACCCCTACTGCGAGTTACGGTTTGAGGGGGAAGACAAGCAGTCCTTCAAGGAACTCCTGCCGGAAAATACGGTTTTGCTTGGTTCCTTTTCCAAAATCATTATCCCAGGATTTAGGTTAGGATGGCTCGTCGCTCCCAGGTTTATTATGGAAAAACTGATTATCGCTAAGCAGGCGGCTGATCTTCACACAAGCCATTTTACCCAGGCCATCATCTGCCAGTACTTGAATGACAATGATATCGACACCCATATCACCAAGATACAAACGGCATATGGGAATCAATGCAAGGCGATGATAGGAAGCATCCGTAAGCATTTTCCTCCGGATGTTTCGCATACGAGGCCCGAGGGAGGAATGTTTGTCTGGGCCGAATTACCCAAAAACGCGGTATCTCTCGACCTCTTTGAAATCGCCCTTAAAGATAAGGTTATTTTTGTTCCGGGCGACCCCTTCTATGTGAATAAAACGAGGACAAATACGATGCGGCTGAATTTTTCATGCGTGGATGAAAAAACTATAGAAATCGGAATCAGCCGATTGGGGAAAGCCATCCAAGAGCTCTTGCAAAATATGAAAGAGTAACTGGACTGTAAGCTCTATGCCGGCTCGGCATGCTTGGCGGGACAATGGAGTATTGCATACAACCGGAATAAAGCTGGTCAGCGGTAAGGTTGTTTCGTCACGTTCTTGCGCCAATGAATCGGTGGCTAAGCCCCTCATTGTGTATCTTTCAACCTGAAATTCGCGTCTGTCTCAATCTAGCCTAATCCATGTTAGTGGAAGCCGTATGCTCTGAGTGTGACTCTCATGATTCTACAAGTCCGCACGACACATAACCGAAATGAGTGCGGACTACAGATGAAATATTCATTTCTTGCTCAAGCTATTTATCAATAGGACTCTTCCCGAAGTTAATGAACTTTCCATTCACTGATACTCTTAAACTATCAACTTGTATTCACCAACGTTTACCCATAAAATAAAGATGTGAACGTTGTCTTCATAGAAGATTCCATAATATTTTTTTGAAGATAGGTATTGAGCGGATGTTAGAAACTGCCATCTTTTCAGGTCTTGGGCATAAAATGAATCACATTCTTTTACTCCTCCTGATTCTATTTTCAGGGTGCAGCGGCTATGGCCAGATGTTTCTGGAAAGCTATACCAATCCCTTGAAGCCGCAGGTATTCAAGCTTACAGATGGATCGAAAAGCATGTATTACAAGTTCTCTCTTGACGACGGATCGAATGCCGATATCTACCTATTCTTCATCGGCGGCTCCGGGTGCCACAGTTATAAGTATTATCTTCGACAATATCTCGAAGGGTTGAGCGGCAACATCAAGGTCTTCGCCTTACAAAAACGCGGGGTCAGCGATCGAACTACAGGGTTCTTCAGTTGTGGAGAACAGTTTGATGAAAAAGATTATTTCGGACAATGGGTTGTAGATCAGCGCGAATTCGTTTCGCGCGTACTGGATTCTGTTGCATCGAAACCACGAAAAGTTTTATTGTTCGGCGTCTCAGAAGGAGCGACAGTGGCCGCGGCAGTTGCGGCAAATGAGCCGCGAGTGACGCATCTGGCAATCATCGGCGGCGGTGGCATGAAGCAGATCGATGAGCTGCGAATATTAGCTGAAAAAAAGAAATTTCTGGGAGATATCGAGGACAGCTATCGTAAAATACTTGCAGACCCAGAGAGTTCATCGAAAAAAGTGTATGGCCACAGCTATCATTACTGGTCTTCGGTACTCGATCGGGACCCCATCGATTTTTATGCTAGATTGAACATTCCCATACTGATTGGGTTTGGGGAGAACGATTCCAGCGTGCCGGTGGAAGCCGTTCTTGCGTTGACGCATCAATTCCAGGCTATGGACAAGACGAACCTGACTGTCCATATGTACCCCGGAGCGGACCACATGCTTAAGACAAAGGAGAAATCCTATCGGCCTGATTTTATGAAACGGCTCGGAGATTGGCTGCGAACAAGCTAGTTCATAAAACAAGTCTTGTAGAGCATTTTCAGACCTGTTGACTCATCTCAGGGCTGCTGCTCGCGTGTCTTAGCGTTCCCATTCGCGACTGCCCTCTGGGCATTAGGACCATACCTGCTGCAGAAAGTAGAATCGCCGGCCTGGTCTCAGCAGGCACTTT
>DASPQI010000059.1:0-2235 GCA_035625045.1 Syntrophales bacterium
ATCCTTGGCCCCGGAGATCAATTCACCCTCACTCTCTGGGGAACAACAGAGGGAATCTATAATCTTACAATCTCTAAAGAGGGACATGTTACTTTGCCGAAGGTAGGCGTTGTACCAGTTGCGGGAACGCGTTTTGGAGAGCTGGAAAATACTCTACGGAAGCATCTTTCTCAATATTATACGAACTTCAACCTCAGCGTTGCTATGGGCAAGCTCAAGACCATTACTTTGTATCTTGTCGGAGAAGTGACCAACCCAGGTAGCTATTCGCTCAATTCGCTTACGTCGGTTTACGACGCATTAGTCGCTGCCGGAGGCCCAACTAAAAAAGGTACGCTACGTTCAATCCAGGTACTCCGCGGCGGCAAGGTGATCCGGACTATAGATCTTTATGATTTTCTCCTAAAAGGCGTCCGTAATCAGGACATCAACTTGCAACAGGAGGACACAATCTTTGTGCCTCTCATTGGCCCGATTGCCGGGGTTTCCGGTTCAGTTTATCGGCCAGCCATCTATGAATTAAAGGGAAATGAAAGTATAGGAGATGTCCTACGGCTTGCTGGCGGTATTATGCCAATTGCCGTTGCCAACAGGCTCCAGGTGTATCGTTTCTCGGATAACGAGAAAAAACTTCTCATCGATATCAATATCTCTTCTAGAGCTGTCGATGGAATAAGAAATGGAGATATGTTGCAAGAAAAGGTCCAGAACATGGATCTCCTTTCGGTCCGCCCCATTTATGATAAGGTATGGGAGACTGTTAGTCTCGAGGGCGATGTACGTCATCCCGGAGATTATCAATGGAAACAAGACCTGAAGCTGAAAGATATAATTCAGGAAGGACAGCTTTTGCCTACTGCTGACATAAATAAGGCTGAGATAATCCGTTTGACAGACGATTACCATGACCGAAAGATAATCCCGATTAATCTGGCCTCTGCCATGAACGGCGACGATGGGCAGAATATTGCATTGCAACCTAAGGATAGGATACGTGTTTTTACTCTTTACCACGAAGTTGAGAAAGTCAAACTAACCGGAGAAGTTATGAGCCCCGGTGATTATGAAATCCAGAAAGGGGAGCGCCTCAGCGACATTCTACGTAGAGCCGGAGGTTTTACGAGCCAGGCATACGCTTATGGGACGGTATTTAAGCGTCTTGATGTGAAAAGCTCACAGGATAAGAATTTGCAACCCTTTCTTGCCAAGATGCAGTCTCAGGCTTACTCAGTGGCTGCCAGTGAGGCAGCAAGTGCAAGCAGTCCGGAAGCTCAATCTGCCGCAAAAGCACAGCTGACCATCAGCCAGAGCTTGATTGAAAACCTGAAGATTATGCAGCAACAGTCCGAGGGTAGGGTATCAATCAATATAACCGAAGACGTTAACCAGTGGGCCGGATCCAAGGATGATCTTCTCCTCAAGAACGGAGATACTGTGTTTGTTCCCAAAAAACCTCAGGAAGTGATGGTCATGGGTGAGGTCCATAGCCCCAGCGCACAAGTATTCATCGACGGGTATAAAGTGAAAGACTATATCAATCTGACCGGCGGCTATACCGATTCTGCGGCGAAAGACCAGGTATATGTACTTCAGGCCAACGGTTTTGCGTATAGTGGCGAAACGCCGGGCGTCGATAAAATAGAAAACGCAAAATTGAAACCTGGAGATACGATTTTGGTACCTCAGAAGGCTGAACGGAATGCAGGCTGGCGGTATTTCCGAGATATCATGGATGTCCTGTTCAAGACAGCTGTCGTGGTAGCCACGCTGGCGGTACTGCATTTATAGCAGAATATATGGTGCGCATGGCAAAGGAATGCTCTGCTCTGTGAAAGAATAATTATTTATAGTAAAAATTCAAATTTTATGACGATATTTCGAAAAGTGAAAAAGTTATTTATATATGCAGAATAACTCCCCAGCGCCGACCTGCCCATGTTAAATAACATCGCTGGAAGGGTGGAAATTAGTATCAAAATCCATTTCAGCAATTTTCCCCATATAGCACAACGAAGCACTTTTTGAAAGTGTAAACACACTCATCGTCTTAAACAAAAGAGGATTGCTCAAAGATGCTATGCTGAATACTTCACTAAAGCGTTTGGATATACTTTCTATTAAAATAACCATTATTAAAAAATCATCGACAAAAAATGAAATAAACCGCACGGATTAATGTTGTCTTTACACTATATTTTTTGCAGAAGGAATAAACTTCAAAATATGGAAGAATTT
>DASPQI010000060.1:0-3145 GCA_035625045.1 Syntrophales bacterium
GGCGTCACGCAACTGCGCCCGGCAGTCTTCCAAATCTTTGCCCTCAGTCACCACCTCGGGCCATTCGACCAACTGTCCCAGATACCCCGAAGGAATTTTGGTATATCTGGCGGTAAAATTAATGAACATGGCCTGCTCCTGATAAAATAATCATATCATAAACGGGGAAAGCGGGGAAAGGTTAAAAAGGAGGGGAATTATGGGGAGGCGGCAGAGGGCCGAAGGGGTAAGCTCAAATTGCCCGGCCAGGGTGCGTTAGGGCACCGCGGCCAGCCGGCCCCGTTCAATCTCCGCCAGGGAGGGGTGAAAACAGACCGAACCGCGTTTTACCATAATTGCGCCCCAAAATCGGAATTTCCGCCAACTGCCGGATACCTTTCAGGCTATTAGGAGTGGCGCAGCAGAGCCAGCACAGGTGAGACAAATGTCAGCATAATTGGAGTAATGAAGATTTTTATATATCCCGGGCAAATCTTGACATTCTGCGACCCGGGGAAAAGGGTTTGGTCTGACAAGTTATTCGCTATTCTTTTTATGTCCAGATTTTTTGAATAATTACTTTCCAAGGGAATTTGTGCTATTATGACCTCTATGAAAAAATTTGGTGACAATCGTGCGGTGGAAAGGAGAATCTGATGGATCACAAGAATGAAATCATTCCGTTGGATAGCCTGCTGCTGGACGTTGAGAACGCTCGACATGGCGATCTAGATGACCAGAATGCCGTCCTGAAGTGGATGGTTTCTGGCAAAGACAGAGAAAAAGTTATGAACCTTGCGCAGTCGATAGCGGAGCATGGTTTCATCCCTATTGAACTCCCGCTTGTTATGCCCGCTGGGGACAGCCGGCAACAACTTTATATCGTCGTAGAGGGCAATCGGCGAATTGCAGCTCTCAAGATGCTCCGTGATCCAGATAAGGCCCCCGACGAACGTGCAAAGAAGAAGTTCCGCGACTTCAAAAAAAAACTTCAAGAATCACTGCCTTCCCAATTAGAGTGCATTGTCTTCACCGACCTTCAAGCAGCAGCTCCATTGATAAAACTTCGCCATTTGGGGGAGCAAGGTGGACGCGGTATTGTCCCTTGGGGTGCTAAGGAATCAGAATATTTCGCTAAGCGCATTGGCGAAACCGGCCGATATGAGCCTGGAATGCAACTATTAGATTATGCAACAGAGAAGGGGCTGATAAGCCAAGAGGAATCCAACCGTATTCCCATTACAAACGTCACCCGCTTAATTAACAGTCCATATGTGCGAGGTGCGATTGGCATGAACCTCAGTCAAGGAGCGATAAAACGTATTTCGGATCAAGATTACTTCGACAAATCGGTCAGGGACGTGTTCCATGCGCTTTCCTCAGGCGAATGGACCGTCTCAAAGCTGAAGCATTTAGTAGACCGGGAAAAATTTATCGATCATATCAAAATGAAGCAAGGATGGGGGTCTTATGAGGTCAGAGACGAAGTGCCAATTATCTCAAGTGCTGCCCAAGCAGGAGCTGAAAGAGGTGAAGAAAAGCCTGAAGAGAAGATAAAAAAGCGAAGTTCTAGAGATTCACTGCTACGTAAGTACCCAATAGCAAGCAATGTCAGCATGATAATTCAAAATAAAAGACTTCTCACAATATTCAGAGAATTGAAGACAATTGATGTTGATCGTTTCGTTAATGCTGCATCAGTTCTAACAAGAGTGTTCATCGAAGGATGTATCGACTTGTATTTAAAGAAAAATAAGATACAAATTAATAAAAAACATGAAAACCTGGCTGGCAAAGGGCGGGCAGTAAGGAAACATATAATATCATCTAACGGAGAGAATGAAAAAGTAAAGAATGACCTCAAAGGGTTAGAAATATTCTATTCCGAGCCATCAGGCATCGGATCAGCCAATACATTCAACGCTGTAGTACATAACCCACAGTTTTCTCTTACCCCAGAAGAGCTAAAGAGGATTTGGGACCGACTTGAGCCATGCCTGCCATGGTTTGAGGAGCACGTATAGGAAAAACTGAGGCTCAGGATATATTCTCGGGGGAGACTATGGCAACCACATCTACACCTTTGCGATATCCAGGCGGGAAAAGCCGTTTAGCGCGGTTCCTCAGCTTCTTACTAAGGCAGAATAAGATTAGTGACTGCACCTATATTGAGCCGTTTGCCGGCGGAGCAGGTGCCGGAATCAACCTCCTGCGGAAGGAGTACGTCCGGGTTCTATACCTTAATGACATTGATCCAGGTGTGTATGCCTTTTGGTATTCTCTCCTATATCACACTGATGACCTTTGCCGACTAGTGGCAGAGGTCCCGCTGACAATGGAGGAATGGCATCGGCAGAAGGAGATCCTGAGCAATCCTTCAGCGTCCTCGACAATCGATTTGGGGTTCGCGGTCCTATTCCTGAACCGCACCAATCGTTCAGGAATCATAACAGGGGGAGTCATCGGGGGCCAACTGCAAACCGGAAAATGGAAAATTGATGCACGCTTCAACCGCCTTGGGCTGATTGAAAAGATTAGACGTATTGCTGGTTACCGCCATCGCATTCATCTTTTCTGCATGGATGCACGGTACTTTCTCTGTAATGTTGTGGCGGCCTGTGGGGAGCGAGCTTTCATTTATCTCGACCCTCCATATTACCGTAATGGCAAAGCCCTTTATGAAAATCACTATGTCCACGATGACCACTTATCCCTTGCCCAAACGCTTAATGCACTTGGCGAACAACCATGTGTAGTATCATACAACAACGTCCCACAAATTCGTGAAATCTACGATGGTTGGCCACATCTTATCTATGGTATCAACTATAGCGCCTCAGAACGCTACGAAGGAAAGGAAATAATGTTTTTTGGACCTACGATTACACCACCACCTTTCGAAAATCCATTAAGAGTAAAATGTTTTGCATAAAAGCCTATAGGCCTCTTTTACGATGGGATATTGTGCTCCTTTTACAGCTCATATTGAATACTGGTATATTTATGGGTTTTCATCCAAAATAATATTTATTCCCTTTGGTCATCATAATTGCCTGCTAAATCAGGCCATTTTTAAATAATTTTGCCTTTTATAATTAAAATGGTCTTTAGGGGATAGGGCACGGCCCGCCGGACCCCTAAGCCCCGCTCACCCCGGCACTTTGAC
>DASPQI010000061.1:0-3316 GCA_035625045.1 Syntrophales bacterium
AAATTCTTCATGAAGATGGCCGAAAAGCTGAAAGCCGAAATCATGATCTACGGGCACATCCATAAAGCTTACAGAAAGGACATGGGCAATAAAATTTTCATCAACGCCGGCAGCGTAGGCAAGCCCAAGGATGGAGATTGCAGAGCTTGCGTTACACTGATCGAGATAAACCCGGACGATGTCACGACGGATTTCAGGCGTATTACTTATGACATCGATAAAACGGCCTCTGCGATCGTTTCGGCTGGCCTGCCCCCATATTTCGCGGATCGCCTCAGAGAAGGCGCCTGAAAAAGGTGCCTTGACAAAGTTTTTCTTATTAAGGTATAAATAGAAGTTTCGTGTATAAAAAAAGACTACACTGAGGTTATAGATGAATTCAATCATCCCCGGTAGTTATGTGCCCACCCAGTATTTCCCTGTCTTAATATTTATGATCATTGCCTTTCTGTTCGGCTTCGGCGCATTGCTGATCGGCAATTTGTTCAGGCTCAAAAGGTCATACCCTGAAAAACTCATGCCTTATGAATCGGGCAACCCCCCTGTTGGAGAGCCCAGACAGCGGTTCAATGTCAGGTTTTACATCATCGCCATGCTTTTCGTTATATTTGATGTTGAAGCTGTTTTCCTGTATCCATGGGCGCTTGTGTACGATAAGATCGGTCTTTACGCCCTGATCGAAATGATGCTTTTCATAGTCGTTCTCGTCATAGGATATGTTTATGCCTGGAAGAAAGAGGCATTCGAGTGGGATTAAGTTATTAAATTAATGAGAGAAGGGGGTGATGGTATATGGTAGTGGATAATGATGTGATCGAAGTGGAAAAGGGATTGCGAGTAATACCCGGCGCAAACACTGTAATAGCCAGCTTCGACAAAATCGTGGATTGGGCGAGGTTATCATCTTTATGGCCGATGACTTTTGGACTGGCCTGTTGCGCCATTGAAATGATGACGACAGGATCGTCGCACTATGATTTGGACAGGCTTGGAATAATCTTCAGGGGATCGCCGAGGCAGGCTGATTTCGTGATCATCGCCGGTACCGTTACCAAGAAGATGTCCCCCATTATTAGAAGAGTCTATGATCAAATGGCAGAGCCGAGGTATGTGATTGCAATGGGGAGCTGCGCCTGCAGCGGAGGCATTTTCAATTCATATAGCACTGTTCAGGGCGTTGATACCTTTTTGCCGGTGGATGTTTATGTGCCCGGCTGTCCGCCAAGACCCGAAGCGCTTTTAGAAGGAATTTTAAAGCTCCAGGAGAAGATCAAGAAAGAACATTTCAAATGGAGCATGTGGAGATAGATGGAACCGAGAGAGATTGCCGATCTGATAAAAGAGAGATATCCAGCCGATGTCAGGGAAGTTAAGGAATTCCGTGGACAGTTCTCCGTCAGTGTCAGGAAAGAAATTATCAAGGAACTGATGCGATACCTGCACGACACGCCCGAGCTTTACTTTAATTTTCTGGAGGATCTTTGCGGTGTGGATTATCTTGGCAAAAAAGAACCGAGATTCGAAGTGGTATATCATCTTTTCTCTCTCAGACACAGGCACATGATACGGATCAAGGCCGCGGTGCCGGAGGAAGACGCATCGATAGATAGTGTCGTCGACGTATGGGCCGGCGCCAATTGGCACGAGCGTGAATGTTTCGACCTGTTCGGCATAACTTTCAAGGGACACCCTGATCTGAGAAGAATACTTTTACCCGAAGACTGGGAAGGCCACCCATTGAGAAAAGATTATCCTCTCCAGGCCGAGCAGGGTGAAAAAGAATGGCACGGGTACAAAGAGATCATTGACGTTGCAGAGAAAAACAAAAAGTATGAGGTCAGATAAGTGCAGGAGATAGAAAAAGATATAAAGACAAGAGAGTTGACCATTAGCATGGGGCCGCAGCATCCTGCCACGCACGGCGTGCTGAGAGTCGTGCTCGACCTGGACGGCGAAAGCGTTATTAAATGCACTCCATACGTCGGCTACCTGCATAGAGGAATCGAGAAGCTGGCTGAGAACAAGACTTATCTTTCGGCGCTTCCGCTGACTGACAGGCTTGATTATATCTCCAGCATGTCCAACAACATCGGTTATTGCGTGGCTGTAGAAAGACTCTTCGGCATAGAGCCGCCTGAGCGCGCTAAATATATCAGGACTATTATGGCTGAGATGACGAGGATAAGCAGCCATATAATCGGCGTGTCAACGCATGCTCTCGACATCGGCGCCATGACTCTCTTCCTTTATTCATTCAGGGACAGGGAAACTCTGATCGATTTGTTCGAGATGACCTGCGGCGCAAGGCTTACGGTAAGTTACCCGAGGATCGGCGGTGTGAGGAATGACGTCAGCCAGGAATTTTTAGACAAATTATATGCTTTCACAGAAACGTTTCCCGAAACCATTGAGCGGGAATATGAGACCCTGCTGAATGAGAACAGGATATGGAAGCAGCGTACGGAGGGCATCGGCGTTATAAGCGCAGAAGAAGCTATTAGCTGGGGGCTGACAGGCCCTACCTTGCGCGGATCAGGCATCCCGTATGATGTAAGAAAATATGCTCCATATGATGCTTATGACAAAGTCCAGTTCAATGTGCCTGTGGGAAAGAATGGCGATGTGTACGACCGCTATCTATGTCGAATGGAGGAATTGAAACAGTCCAACTGGATCATAAAACAGTGCATCGAGCAGTTACCCAGGGGGCCGATCATGGCCACGGATGCTCCCAAATTCACGCTCCCTCCAAAAGACAGGGTACTTACCGACATGGAATCTCTTATCCATCAGTTTGTGTTGATTACCAAGGGCCCGATTTCCGCGCCTGAAGGTGAAATATACGCGGCGACCGAAGTCCCAAAAGGCGAATTGGGCTACTACATTATCAGTGACGGAAGCGGAAGGCCCTACAGGATGAGACTCAGGGCGCCATCTTTTGTCCACGTATCCGTGCTGCCGGTACTTTGCCGGGACGCCCTGGTAGCGGACGTAATTGCAAATATCGGTACTATTGATATAGTGCTCGGAGAGTGCGACAGATAACGAGAATGCTGAGTGAAGCGGCTTTAACTGAAATTAAGCGGCTAAAAAGCAAATATCAGGATGCCAGGTCCTGTCTCCTCCCTTCGCTTTATGTTGTGCAAAAAGAAATCGGCTGGATCAGCCCGCCTGCCATGGAAACCGTCGGCGAAATTTTAAGTCTGCCAAAAGCAACGGTAAAGGGAGTGGCAACATTTTATTCAATGTTCAGACAAAAGCCGATTGGCAGGCACCTTATCCAGCTCTGCACGAATGTGGCCTGCATGGTTATGGG
>DASPQI010000062.1:0-16772 GCA_035625045.1 Syntrophales bacterium
TACTATATCGAATATTCTGGAGAAGCTAGATACAAGGATATTTTTGATAGAGATCATATAGCTTTCTTTAAATGGATTTGTGCATCGCGGAATTATCAAAGAGGCTTCTATATCTCGGAACCCGAAATGAATTATACAACTTAGTATGAGCATAAATAAAATAACTCGTTTTTTCACTTTCTCCCCCCTTTTATCAGGGTAATTATCTACTGTCAAGTAGTAGATAATCACCTTTAGAAAAGGGGGTGTGTAAATCTATTTTTGTACCAATGACAGGATTGATATAATTATTTGCCGGAGTAATAACTCTTTCTTTAGCTAACCCCTTGAACCCTGAAGATGTAGTAAACTTTTTCAGAGATGTCTTTCTTTAGAATATTCCATCAAGAGGTGTATTGCACCGGGGGCAGCTTGTGCCTTTCAGATTAAGACGTTCGATATAAAAACCGTAACGGTCTATGAGATGCTCCCCGCAGTTTGAGCACCTGGTATCTTCACCCTCATCTCCCGGGACATTGCCGCTGTATATATATTTCAAACCGCTCGCCTTTCCTATGTCAACGGCCTTGTGGATTGATGCCACGGGCGTTGGCGGTAAATCGGTCAGTTCGTACTGGGGATGAAAACGGCTGACATGCCATGGTGTTTCCGCACCCAGTGAATAAATGAATTTAGCGATCTGTCGGAGTTCATCATCACCGTCATTTAAGGTGGGAATCAAAAGCGTGGTTATCTCCACCCATATCCCCAGTGATTTCATCTTTTTCAGACTATCAAGAACCGGCTGGAGACGCGCCCCGCATCTTCTCCTGTAAAATTCATCGCTGAACGACTTCAGGTCGACATTCGCCGCGTGGAGGTATGGTGATATTGTATCGAGGGCCTCCGCCGTCATGAATCCGTTTGTTACGAAGACATTCTTCAGTCCTTTGTCACTGGCACGCCGGGCGATCTCATAAGCATACTCAAAATAGATAGTCGGTTCCGTGTAGGTATAGGAAATGGTTTTTGATCCTGTCTTTAGGGCCCTCTCCACAACATCAGCGGGCGCAACATCTCTTCCCATGATTCTCCCGTTTTCCCTGGGTATCTGGGAGATTTCATGGTTCTGACAGAATATGCAGCGAAAATTACAGCCTACCGTTGCGATGGAAAATGACTTCGATCCCGGATATACATGAAAGAGGGGCTTCTTTTCGACAGGATCAACATTCTCCGCGATCATCTTCCCATAAACGAGGCTGTAAAGAGTGCCGCCTCTGTTCTCCCTGACCCCGCAAATGCCCCGCTTATCGGGTTTAATCCTGCAATGATGTGCGCAGAGGTAACATCTTACCTGGCTGTCATCTGTTTTTTCATACAGCATTGCTTCCCGGGTCATTTCGTCATCTCCCTCACAATGCCGGGGGCAGGCTTTCTTGGAGGCTCTATCTTGAATGGTTCTTTGATGACATCCTGAAGTGCCCTGTAGGTAAAGGTCACAGGGAACGACATGCCTAAAAAGGCCCCAAAGGGATTTTTCATTATCGGGATTGTCTCCTCAACACCAGTCGCAAATGTATACCACCGATAGGGGAGGAAGATGACGCTCCCCCACTGGGTATGGACGCCCTGAAGCTGGTTCCTGACCATACCGGTCAACTGGCCGATATGGAAAAACCTGGCGCTCTTGTATATGGACGGACAGCCCAGCCGGTCATACTTCCAGCGCGTTCCTGCCACGGATAATCTGTTTGTCCCTCCCAGGAAGATCCTTCCCCGGCAAACCCTGATGGCTTCACATATCGCCTTTTGAGGATCATCCAGGAATTCAAGAGAACTGATCATGGTAACGATGTCAAATTCATTATCGGAGAAAGGCAAATCTTCAGCTTTTCCCAGGTAGAGATCCGCACCATTTCCCAGCTTCTTTTTAGCGACATCCAACATGCATGATGACGAATCAATCCCTGTAACATCGCACCCTTTTTTCATGAAGAGAAGGAGGTGTTCACCCGTCCCACAGCCCACGTCCAAGACTTTTTCACCTACTCTGGGCGCGATAAGATCGAGAATAAGACTCTTTTCTCTCCCGTCAATATAACGACCAACAGGTGATTTGAGCCAGTCATCGTAAGACCCGGCGATTTCTTCAGTGTTGAAGACCATCGATAATTCCCCTCTTCACATCAGCCGCCGATGTAGGACATGTCTGTCATACACTTTTTTCTATGACCTTCATCGCAGGAAATATCATGCTGCAAAGGCTTTCGGGTTATTGCCCCTTTTATGAGATCCGTCAGGTCAGCATCACTGCAACCGTCCCGCAGCGGTCTTTTCAAATCGACTTCTTCGTCTGAAAGCAGACATACCCGGAGGTGCCCATCCGCCGTAAGACGGAGTCGATTACATGCATGGCAGAATTTGTGACTCAAGGGGCTGATAAACCCTATCTCTCCCGCACTCCCGGCAATCCTGTATATCTGCGCCGGTCCGTCGAGTGTATTTCTTCTGCCATTGACGGGTTCGAGAGGGTAACATCTGCCGATGATTTCCCTGATGACCGCGTTGGATATATACTGATTATCAGGATCGAGGGCCGCCTGCCCTACGGTCATAAATTCAATGAATCTGATCTGGAAAGGTTCAAAAAGACTGAGCTTTGCGAAGTCCAGTAATTCATCGTCGTTGAAACCTTTTATAGCCACAGTATTGATTTTAATCGGCGCAAAACCTATTCTGCGGACTTCCGCTATACCCGCCAGCACTGCGTTCAGATCGCCGCCTCTTGTTATGCGGGCATATTTCTTCGGGTTGAGGGAATCGAGGCTGATATTGATCCTCTTTATGCCTGCGCAAAAAAGTTTCGCGGCAAAAGCCTCCAAAAGTGTCCCGTTGGTTGTCAGACTGATATCGCCCAGACCTTCCAGGGATGAGAGTAAAGAAATAAAATCAACAACACCGCGCCTCACCAGAGGCTCGCCGCCCGTTATTCTGACCTTGCTTATTCCCATACTGACGGCGACGCGGACGATCCTCAATATTTCTTCATACCTCAGGATATCGTCATGCCCAATCTGAGATATTCCCTCCCTGGGCATGCAATAGGTACAGCGAAGGTTGCACCTATCCGTGATAGAAATCCTCAGGTAATTAATCTCTCTGTTATATCCGTCAAGCATAGGACATATAATTTGCCGATAAATTTCGGTAAATTTTAGCATACTTATGAAGACATCGCAAGATATTCACAAATGTGCTGCCACGGGTGATTAATCCCTCTTGACACCGGCCGATTTCTTTATTAGAAGTCACTCTTCGTCATTACCGGATTGTGTCAGTATAAGGAGATATTATGGGGAAAATACCTATTACGAAATCAGGATTTGAGAAGCTCAAGAAAGAGCTGGAATATATTAAAACAGTGGATCTACCGGAAAATATGCGGGACATGGAAGTGGCCAGGGCGCACGGTGACATAACTGAGAACGCGGAATTTCAGGCCGCCAAAGACAGGCAGAATTTCCTGAAGGGCAGGATCAAGGAACTCGAAAATAATCTTTCCGCGTCATATGTTGTAAATCTCGACGGTTTAACGTGCGAGAAGGTGGTATTCGGATCAACAGTCACCCTTGAAGATATCAACACCGGAAACGGCATAAAATATCAGCTTGTCGGACCGTTTGAATCAGATGTGAATGAGAATAAGATTTCCGTAACATCGCCGATCGGTAAGGCGCTGATAGGAAAATGTGTTGGCGATGCAGTCAGCGTAAAGACACCGGGGGGTACGCGGGAATTCGAGGTCGTGGATATCAGCGTTGATGCAGTGAAGTTGTCATAATATTTTACCAAGGAAAAAGGGGGGGAAAGGGGACAGGCTACTTTCTCTGTTCCTTTTCGCTTTTACATGGCCGTCCCCGTCGTCGCATTGTCGATTCTAAACCCAATGCGGCACATACCTTCCTTTGCCATGCACTCTCACCATATGGAGCCTGCCTGTTCACGCTTATCCTCAACTTTTCCATCTCACCCTCTGTCAGTGGTTCGTCAACATATCTGCTCCATTCCTGTGGTAGCTCCAGGGGTAGCTCATCCACCAGCGACTTCTTCACAATTCCTGCATTCTCACGGTGAGAAGACCATCTCCAAGCCTTTGCAGAACCCACAATGTTCGCCCTCACAGGATTACCTTCTATATACCCCAGCACTGTCAAAAGATGACTGTCACTCTGTACCAGGAAGCTCTTGTATCTCCCCTGCCATACATGTCCACTACCCCCATATTGCCTGTGATACTTCCTGACATGACTCGTCATAACCCACTGCATCCACTTGCTCAAATACTCGCCTCTTTCAGGAACCAAAACCATGTGGAAATGATTCGGCATTAAGCAGTACGCAAGTATTCCTACGGCATAGCGGTCTTTTGCATCCTTCACTATCTCAAGAGATGCTTCATAATCTCTTGAACTGTGAAATACGTCGCCCCGACCGTTTCCACGATTCAAAACATGATAGACACAATTATCTCCCAAGCCCCTCGCTATTCTCGGCATAAATCAACTATCCCTTCACTCTAAAAAGCAGCCTGTCCCCTTTTCTTTCCCTTTTCTTTAAAGCCGACTGATGAGCCACTTAGATATTAGAGGCCAAAGCTCACGGCGTGCGTTTTTTGAGAGGACAATACCGTCATGACTATAGTCCTCGGCAAAACCATGCTCTCTACCGCATATAACAAATGATCGATCGTTACCGCCAAATGCATTCAAAAGTATTCGACAGCCTGCTATTGGAGCGATAAACCGATCACCGGCGCCAGATAGAGCCAAGACCGGCTTGTCAACCTTTGCCAGTCCATTCAGGTAATCGAAGCCGATGTTGCTGGTGAAACTCTTCCGCAGGTTCCAACGGCACCATTGTCTCATCAATGGCGCACTTTCCGGCTCCGGGCCAATTCCGAGATGATGCCCCGGAGCTGTTCGACGGAACCGAAGAAAACAGTCAATCGCAGCAATCGCAATTCGATGTCGTACATCATCTGCGGCAGAAGTAGCTTGGGCAGCCATGAGAGCAAGACCCTTGACACAAGTTGATGCAAGCTCAGGAAAGAGAGACATCCACATAGAAATAACTAATCCTCCCCCAGAATGCCCGACCCAGAACAATGAGGATTGGCCGGTCCAATCGAGTATTGAATCGACGATGGGGGTAACATCGTTGACTGCAACACAGTCGAAGGTATACGGTCGCAAAGGCCGATCACTTGCGCCATGCCCTCGCCAATCAAATATCCAACTTTGGAAGCCCTTTGAGGCAAGATGTTCGGCAAGTCCTACGCAACTCATGTGATTTGAGAAGGTCCCATGGGTAAGAACTACGGGAGTAGCTCCCCCGTCTCCGACTTGCCAAACGGCAAGTCGGATCCCATCTTCTGTTTTGATATATCTCGGTTTCATATTTAAAATTATCGAGCCTGGATGGTAATTACCTTTCAATCACGAATTTCCCCAGCCCCTTGGCAGCGGATCTCTTCAAGTCGCGCTTCACTGAGTAAGGCCTGCAACATTGGTATGTGAAATCTCCCAAGGTCGATGAACTGAATTACCTGATCCGACACCCGGATCCAGCCCCTGCTTTCCAACTCGTCCCAAATCGGACGGAAATCGGAAACGACATCAGAACCGAACGAAACCTCATACGACCGACAATCAATCTTCATTTCCTGCATGGATTGGAATAACCATGATAACTTGATGTCAATAGGCTGATAGTGGAACTGTTTTTCAACGGGAAGCAATCCCTTATCAAGAGAAGAATAGTAGCCGTCCAACGAACGCAGATTCATATGGCACCAGTTCGGACCACCAATTTCCGGCCAGGTGTATGGAAAATAACTGATAGCGGCAAAGCCGACACCGATCATGTTGTGGCTTGCAACAACCTGATCTCCTGCAATCTGGACAAAATTTCTCAAGTGGGATTCGTAACGGTACTCTTCCGCGCCGGCGAAGGCGAATCGATCATCACAGACGCCAATACGTTCCCAATCGTACACAGTCGCTTGGCGGTAGCCATGCGCCGAGAGGTACCGTACGGATTCACGATACATTTCGATCATCTCCTCAATCGGCGGAAGAACATCACGGTGTGCCTTGCTGAATGAGCTTAGTCCTGCAATATTAAGTTGATAGTGAGTGATATGTGGAACGCCGAAATCAACGAGTTCACCTAGATCATGAAGCATATCATCTATGGCCTGTTCCGGCCAACCATAGATTAGGTCAACATTGCAGGCCAACCTGGCGTCATTGAAGAAACCCAGGGCATCAACAACGTGCTGATGTGTCTGCCTTCGACCGCTATACCGGATGAGTCGATCACTCATCTGCTGGACGCCCATACTTACACGATTGAATCCGGCTTTCTTGATTGCATCTACTTTATCCCGTGTGAATAGTTGCGGAATACCTTCTATTGTTTTCTCAATGTGATCAGGCACTGAACCATAGAGGGTTCGAGCAATTGACATTACGAGGTGATAGTCTTCATCCCGCATCAGATTTGGTGTGCCTCCGCCGACATAAATAGATGTTAGACTATCGTTTTTGAGAACATCTCCCAGGAGTTCTGCCTCTCGCTCCAAATAACCCAAATACGTTCGGAGCTGATCTTTCCCACGAAAGTCAGTTGTAGGGAAAAGGCAAAATCCGCAACGCTTCGGTTCAGTAGGAATACAAAAAGGAATACCCAGGTACAAGTTATCATGAAGTTGCTTTTCCATGGCAACAAGAGAACGCTTTTTCCATCGATCCATGGCGCTACCATCGTAAGATCTCCACATCATCGGACTGGGGTGAGTATGGAGGACCTTATTGCTTTGTGGACACATATACTCTTGGTCAATAAACCGGGCTGCAATTTCACGAGAAATACATGGAGCATTCATGATCCCTCCTTCTCACTCTCGGCGCATTGGAAAGACTTTCCCTACTAAATAGCTAAATAGGTACAACTGCACCTATTTAGAGCTTTTTGTTTCGATAGAGAAAAATGGAACACACTTAGAGAACAGTGCTGTCGCGATTGCTAGTAGAAAAATTCAGACAAGTCAATACTAAGAGATTGCTGGCATTTTACTAGATAAACCAAGTATTTTTTTATCTGGTTAACTACAAAGAAGGTACTTTCACTGCACAAAAATAAAGAGAAAATTCATCAAAGTAAATTTTGAATGTTAAGAAAGTGATGATGGGAAGAGTTGTAGAAATAACAAAGCCGGAAGTTAAATCACAACTCCCGGCTTTGTTGCTTGTAATAGTTGTTCTCGACCTCAGGCCTTCTCCGCTACATTCAGTCTGGTGATTGCCCTGGTAAGGGCCGCTCTAATGAGTTCAAATTCCATATCGTCCTTGGACATCTTGGCCAGCTTCGCTTCCGCGTTATCTTTTGCAATCTTCGCCCGTTCCTTGTCGATCGAATCTGCCCTCTCCGCAGTCTCCACCAGGATTGTCACTTTGTCGGTTGTAACCTCGGCATAGCCGGTATTCACTGCATAGTGCGTCTTCTTATTATCCTTTGTATAATTCAACTCACCGACATCGACCGAGCTCAAAAGCGCCGCATGCCCCCTCAGCACCCCGAATTCACCCTCAGTACCGGGTATCGTTACCTCTTCCACTTTACCGCTGAAAGCCATCTTTTCCGGGGTAACAATTTCCAATATCAATTCATCAGCCATGTAGAATCCTCCGGCCTTATTACTCTTGCAGCTTCTTTGCTGCCTCTACGACCATATCGATACCGCCCTGCATGTAGAATGCCTGCTCGGGCAGGTCGTCGTGCTTGCCTTCCAGAATTTCTTTGAACCCTCTCACCGTTTCGGCGACGGTGACGAACTGCCCTTCCCTGCCGGTGAACTGGGCGGCCACGAAGAACGGCTGGGACAGGAATCTCTGAATCTTCCTTGCCCTGCTGACTGTTAATTTGTCTTCTTCCGAAAGTTCGTCCATACCGAGGATGGCGATAATGTCCTGGAGATCCTTATACTTCTGCAAGGTCACCTGCACCTGCCGGGCCGTCTGATAGTGTTCTACGCCGAGGACAATCGGATCGAGAATACGGGACGTTGAATCGAGCGGATCCACAGCGGGATAGATTCCGAGCTCCGTAAGAGGTCTGGACAAAACGACCGTACCGTCGAGGTGCGCGAATGTAGTTGCTGGAGCCGGGTCTGTAAGGTCATCCGCGGGCACATACACGCACTGAACGGCCGTGATTGATCCCTTAGTCGTGGAAGTAATACGCTCCTGAAGCGCTCCCAGGTCTGTAGCCAGTGTCGGCTGGTAACCGACCGCGGAAGGCATTCTTCCAAGCAGAGCCGAAACCTCCGAACCGGCCTGAGTGAACCGGAATATATTGTCGACGAAGAGGAGCACGTCCTGACCTTCCACATCTCTGAAGAATTCTGCCGCAGTCAGCGCCGTGAGGGCGACCCTCGCTCTTGCTCCCGGGGGTTCCGTCATCTGGCCGTAAATCAATGCAGCCTGCTTGATAACGCCCGACTGCTTCATTTCCAGGTAGAGGTCGTTACCCTCGCGTGTTCTTTCACCGACGCCTGCAAATACTGAGATACCGCCGTGGTGCATGGCGATGTTATTGATCATCTCCATCATGACGACGGTTTTACCGACGCCTGCCCCTCCGAACATCCCCATTTTACCGCCTCTGGGAAAGGGAACGAGAAGATCGATAACCTTGACACCTGTTTCCAGAACATGAACGGATGTATCCTGTTCAATAAATGCCGGGGCATCCCGGTGAATCGGTGAGTAATTTTTTGCCACAACGGGTCCCAGACCGTCCACAGGCTTGCCGACAACATTCAGTATCCTGCCCAGACATTCCGGACCAACGGGGGCTTTTATAGGTGTGCCTTGATCCTTCGCCTTCATACCCCTGACAAGACCATCTGTAATGTCCATGGCTATGCATCTGACGACATTGTCGCCTAAATGCTGGGCAACCTCAACAATCAGATTATCTTCTGTGTCATCAATCGTGGGGTTGGTGATAGTGATAGCGTTTAAGATCTCCGGAAGTTTTCCTTCATCAAACGCCACGTCGACTACCGGTCCTATTACCTGCACAACCGTTCCTATATTCATACCTGTCTCCTTAATCTATAGTGCTTATCTTTTTTAACTCTTTGCCAGGGCCTCCGTGCCGCCGACAATATCCATCAGCTCAGCCGTTATGGCAGACTGTCTTGCTTTATTCATTTTTAATGTCAGGTTCTGGATCATTTCCTCGCAATTCTTTGTTGCGTTGTCCATTGCAACCATGCGCGCGCCGTTTTCTCCGGCGGATGTTTCCAGGAGGGCCCTGAAAACCAGAACATGGACATACATCGGAAGGAGCTTGCCCAGTAATATCTCGTCAGAAGGCTCATAGATGTATTCAATCCTCTTGTTGGGATCGACATCCTCATCCTTTCCGATAGAAGGCAAAGGGAATAGCCTCACAACTGAGGGCCTTTGTACCGCGATGTTTCTGAATTCATTGTATACGACATACAATTCATCATACTCCTCTCGTATAAAGGAAGGTATAATTTCATCGGAAATTTTTACGGCAAGGGTTATATCGAATTTTCCAAAGACATCCGCCCACTGGTTAACGATTTTTTGCTTCTTCCTGAAATAGTCTCTCCCTTTTCTCCCCACGGTAATTACTTCTACTTCTTTACCTTCTTTGGTTTTGTCGCGGATGAATTTCTCCGCTGTCTTTATCAAATTGGTATTGAAACCTCCGCAAAGACCTCTGTCAGAAGTCATGCAGATTACCCTGATTTTTTTAGGTTCCCTTACAGCCAAGAGTGGGTGTGACTCAGCATCCACACGTAGAGCGAGGCTGCTGAGAACATCCATAAATTTAATCGCATAGGGACGAAAATTCTCCATCCTCAACTGGGCGGCTTTTAATTTCGAGGCAGCCACCATATTCATGGCTCTGGTGATCTGCTTTGTTTTCTTTACTCCGACAATTTTTCTTCTAATGTCCTTTAGCGCGGCCATTAATATGTCCTTCTTTAATTATGTGGTCTATTTATCTGAAAGTCTTCAATTCCTACCCGGTGACGAACACAGAATCAAATTCCGTCAATACCGAACTAATCTTCTTCTCCAGGTCCGGGCTGATCTCCCTTTTCTCATCAATTTCGCGGTTGATCTCAGGGTACTTGCTAGCAAGAAAACTAAGAAGCTGGGGCTCATACTCCTTCAACTTCTCGACTGGGTATTTGTCAAGGAAACCCCTTGTACCCGCAAACAGGATGGCAACCTGTTGCGACAGAGACCTTGGCTCAAACTGGGGCTGCTTTAAAATCTCCACCAGGCGGACTCCTCGCTCCAACTGTGCCTGGGTCGCTTTATCCAGATCGCTCCCGAACTGGGCAAAGGCAGCCAGTTCCCGATACTGGGCAAGCTCAAGTTTCAGTCTCCCCGCAACCTGCTTCATGGCCTTAACCTGAGCGGCACCACCGACTCGAGAAACCGACAATCCCACGTTGATTGCTGGTCGAATACCGGAGAAGAACAAGCTTGGTTCGAGATAAACCTGACCGTCTGTAATGGAAATAACGTTTGTGGGAATATACGCGGAAACGTCGCCTGCCTGTGTCTCAATTATGGGTAGCGCCGTGAGTGATCCGCCTCCGAGGTCGTCGCTCACGCGGGCGGCACGCTCCAACAGTCGCGAATGGTTGTAGAAGATATCTCCGGGGAAGGCTTCACGTCCGGGGGGTCTTCTAAGAAGCAGCGAAATCTGGCGGTAAGCAACAGCCTGCTTGGAGAGATCATCGTAGATGATCAGGGCATCCTGTTTCCTGTCCCGGAAGTATTCACCGATACTGCATCCGGAGTAGGCAGCGATGTATTGAAGTGTTGCTGGGTCACTCGCGCATGCCGCGATAACGCAGGTATAAGACATGGCGCCATTCCTTCGCAGGTTTTCCACCACCTGGGCCACCGTTGATTTCTTCTGGCCGATGGCAACGTAGATACACTTGATACCCGTATCCTTCTGTCTGATAATGGCATCCACGCAAATCGCGGTTTTCCCGATCTGCCGGTCGCCGATGATAAGTTCCCGCTGACCCCTTCCGATCGGCGTCATGGCATCGATAGCCTTGATACCGGTGTACATCGGGGTGTTAACTGGCTGACGCTTGACAACGCCTGGGGCGATCATTTCTATTCTTCTGAACTCGGTTGTTTCAATGGGACCTTTGCCGTCAATCGGTGCACCGGTTCCATCAATAACTCGACCAAGCACCGCCTCTCCCACGGGGACCTGCGCAATCCTTCCGGTTCTTTTTACAATATCTCCTTCCTTGATATGGGTAACCTCACCTAAAACGGCAACACCCACATTGTCGGTTTCCAAATTGAGGACCATACCCAGTATCCCGCCCGGGAACTCCAACAATTCCATGGCCATCGCATTTTCCACGCCGTAAACCCTGGCAATACCGTCTCCCACTGACAGGACCGTTCCGACTTCACTTACATCCAGTTTTTTCTCGTAGTCTCTAATCTGTTTGGAGATGATTTCGCTTATTTCTTCTGCCCTGATTTTCTCCATGCTCTATATTTCCTCCCCTAAGAGATTCCTAATATTGTGCAGTTGAGTTTTTATGCTTCCGTCGTATAGTGTATCCCCTACACCGACGACAATACCACCCAACAATGAGGCATCTTCTGAAACTGCCATTTCTACCTTTCTACCGGTTATTTCCTCCATGCGCTTCTGAAGCTTTTCGGATAATTCAGCAGACAACGGAAAAGCCGTCTTGACATCAACCCTAATTTTTCTGAGGGCATCATCCATTAATTTCCGGTAACAACTTTCTATTTCAGGCAGAATGCCAATCCTTCTTTTATCAACAAGCAGTCTCAAAAAATTTGCCGTCACATTTGATATATCAATCTTTTTCAAAAGAGAATTTACAACAACCCTTTTTTCGTCCTGATCAAAAACAGGATTTAGCAATAACTCCTTGAGATCTTTGCTTTCCTTGACAATAGAAGAAAATAGCGTCAATTCATGGTAATATTTCTCATAGAGTCCATCTTCCCTGGCTATCTCAAAAAATGCCCGGGCATAACGCTTTGCAATATTGCTGCTTATCAATGTTTTTTCACCACCTTATCTAAATAGTCTTTCACCATAAAATCGTGATGTTCCGGAGTGATATTCTTCTTTAAAAGCTCTTCCGCCATCTCCACGGAAAGTTGAGCAGCTTCTGTCCTTAATAGATTTCTTGCAGCCTTGAGTTCCTGTTCCATGCGCGACTGCGCGTCCTCTTTCATCTTTTCAGCTGCTATTTTAGCATCTTGAATGATCTTTTCCTTCTCTGCCACGCCCTGAGCCTTTATAATTTCGAAGATGTTATTTATTTCCTCAGTGGCCTTGTCCAGCTTTGCGGAGTATTCATTGAATTTCTTTTCTGTCGCTTCTTTTTCAGCTGTGGTCTCTTCGATGTTTGTCTTTATATTTTGACGCCTTTCGAAGAAGAACTTTTTTATACCTTTTGCAGAAACCCAGTAAAGGAACCAGACCAGGATGGCAAAATTAAGCAACCTCCAGCCAAAATCAATCAATGTTTTTGTATGAGATTCTTCCCCTCCGGCTTCTGACGCGTAAGCAACCGCACAGGTCAAAAAAATCGTCAGGATGGAAAAAAGAAAATAACGCAAATGAGTTCGTTTGATTAGCATCTTAGATAACCATTCCATCATGCGAGACTCCTTCCCAGCAATTTCTCGGTAATCTCAATAGATATCCCCCGGGACTGATCGGTCAGAATTCGCCGGGCCTCGCTAATTTCTTTACCTATCTCCTCATGAAACTTTTCCATCATACCGGGGATCTCACCCTTTGCTGCTTCTATGAAACTTTTTGCCTGTTCAGCCCCTTCCCTAATGATTTCAAGTTTTTTCTCTAAAGCATCCATCTTTGCCAGTCGCAGCTTCTCTTCGTAGGATGCCATTCTTTCTTCAACCATTTGATTGAGGCGCCTGATTTCATCTTCTGTATCTTGAACTTGCTTTTTTCTTTTATCGATTATTCCTAAAATCGGCTTGTAGAGGAGAAGATTTAAAATAAAAATCAAGGCCAAGAAATTAACCATCTGGATCCATAATGTGTAATCAATCTTGATCACTATTATACCTCACACAAAAGTTACCTTGAAATTCAAAAAACTGAGCGAATGAACAGAATTTATCCACCCAGCTCCGTCCTATCTAAAATGTATCTTTGATCACAAAAAGCTTCTGGAGAGTCTTTTATCGAGATATGTCCATGAAATTCTGTGATATGAACGTTGTACACGAGCAACCTCAAGAACCTGAAAGATGAGTGTCAAAAATCGCGGTCTTCTAATCACAACTCTCGATTAATGTCAAGTAATTTTCGGATGAATGCGGTTCTAATGCGTTCGTTCATACCTCTATATTTTAATAACAGTCTGGATTTACTGTAAACTTTAACTTTTTTCTTCTTTGCCATTGTCCATTCGGGAAGTTCCTTCGAAAATGGCTCCCTCTCTTACAATGAAAACCGGTGTTTTTATGTTTCCCAGGACTCTGCCGGGCGGATAAATTTCAATCCTTCCGTCAGCTTCAATTTGTCCATGCACATCTCCGCTGACCATTATGCTTCCGACGTTTATATCTGCTTCAACATGCGCGCCTTCACCTACCACTAAGGTTCCCCCGCCAAATATCTCACCATTGAAGTCACCATCAATACGGACAGTTCCTTTAAATATTAATTTCCCTGTGAATTCCGCTCCCTTCCCAAGAAAGGCCTTAACTTCTTCATCTTTTTTTTTGCTAGACATCGAAGAACCCCCAGTATGCTGATTCTTAAAAATATTAATGTAACAGGTCTTTCCCCTATTGATTGAAAAGAAGATTCGAGGTGTCACATGTGTGAATTGTTCACTCGAATCCTTGCCCCCCCAGACCCCTTGAACCCTGGAGCAGTTATCAGCTTTCTCGGAACCATATATTATTATGGGTGAAGAATAAACCTCCTCATGCTGACATTCAGCAGCAATCCAGTGGCTATCATCAGGACAACCATTGAAGATCCTCCATAACTTAAAAAGGGAAGGGGAATGCCAACGACAGGGAGCATACCCAATACCATCCCTATATTTATAAATACCTCCCAGAAGATTAGCACTGTCACGCCAAAGGATATCAACATCCCCAAAAGATCCCTCGAATGTAACGCAATTTTTAAACACCACAATATCAGCACGACAAACATAATCATTAGAATCAGTCCACCAAGAAATCCCCATTCCTCTGCAAAAACAGAGAACACAAAATCTGTTTGCTGAACCGGTAAAAATTTCAATTGCGTCTGTGTTCCCTTCAGATAACCCTTGCCAAAGATGCCTCCCGAACCGACAGCTATTATTGATTGAATTATATGATATCCCGAACCGAGGGGGTCACTCTCCGGGTCTAAAAAGGTCATGATCCTCTCTCTTTGATAATCTTTTAAAAGAAGCCAGGAAATAGGAACCAGCACGCCGCTACAAGTAATAGCCACTAACAGCGATTTCCATTTTATACCAATAAAAAATATTAAGGACAAAACAATTAAAAGAAGCATTAAGGCGGTGCCAAGATCGGGTTGCTTTAAGATTAACAGGACGGGGATCAAAACGATCAAAAAAGGTACAAACAGTTCTCTTAAATTATAACTCCTCTCTATCATATGGTCGTCAAAATATTTTGCCAGCGCAATTATGATTGTCAATTTTACCAGCTCTGACGGCTGAAAGAAAAATCCTCCTATGACAATCCAGCGTTGAGAACCATGTGTAGTATATCCATATAATGAAACCACTAGCAGCATTATTATTGAGATTGCATAAAATACATAGGCGAACTGGGAGATGAATCGATAATCAATACAAATAACAATCCCCATTAATATAAGGCCGATAATTATCCACTGAGCCTGTTTAATATAGAGGGTTTCTTGCCTGTAATTATCCAGGCTGTAACCTGTACTGTAAATATTCAACAGGCCGATGAAACTGATAGTCAGTACGAGAATCAGGAGGGTCCAATCAAAATTGAAAAATAACCGGCGATCAAATTTCATCTGTAAATATCTGCCTGCGATTTTTGGTTGACTGCTACAAGGGGCTGGCTTTTTTTATGTTCCGAATTTTTACGTTCAAAGTAGGCATCTATAATCCTTCTCGCTATAGGAGCGGCGGCAGATCCCCCATGACCGGCATTTTCGGCGATAACGGCGATGGCTATTTCCGGGTTTTTGTACGGAGCAAAGCATACAAACAGGGCGTGATCTCTGAACTTCGCAGAAAGACCCCTCTTGCGGGCTTTGTCGCTATCCGGCATACCCACAACCTGGGCGGTGCCTGTTTTTCCACAGACATCTTCCTCCTTTCTTTTCAGCGCGTAACCGGTTCCTCCCTTTTCATTAACAACACCCCAGAAGGCGTAAGTTAAAATATCCATGTTCTTCTTGCTGATAGGAATCCGGCCTTTTTGTTCAGGTTCAAATGTTTTTAAAACCCGGCCATCCGCCGTTTCGATCCGCTTGACAATCCGGGGCTTGTAAAGAGTCCCTCCATTGGCTAAAGCTGAGTAGGCGTTCACCAGTTGTATCGGGGTGACAAGATCGAAACCCTGTCCGATGGAAATCGAAACAGTCTCACCCATCTGCCATGTCTCTCCGTATCTTGATTGTTTCCACTCTTTGGTTGGTATAAGGCCACTCTTTTCCCGGGGAAGATCAATCCCTGTCAGTTGTCCCAATCCAAATCCGCGGGCATATTCGGCCAGCTTATCAACACCAACTAATTTGCCAACATTGTAGAAATATACATCACAGGATTCAACAATAGCGCGATGAAGATTGACGCGGCCATGACCATGTTTTTGCCAGCATTTGTAGGTTCTGTTACCGAGTTCAAACGCCCCATTACAGTTGAAAGACGTCTCTGGAGTAATTAACCCTTCTTCAAGGGCTGCTGCTGCTACAATTAACTTATATGTCGAACCAGGGGGGTATTGGCCGGATATAGCCCTGTTTCCCATCGGATGGGATGGATTATTCGACAAATTATCCCAATCTTCAAAAGAAATGCCCCCGTTGAAGAGGTTTGGATCAAAGGACGGCGAACTGACGAGTGCAAGGACGGCACCGTCACGGGGATTCATGACAACGACGGAACCGGCTTTATCTTTCAGGGCATCCCAAGCGGTCTTCTGCAGAAACGAATCGATAGCGAGAACCACATTATATCCAGAAACCGGTTCGATCTTGCCAATAACCTTAACTTCTTTACCGAGGACGTTGACCTCGACTTGCTCAGCGCCGCTCTTACCCTTGAGGTATTGATCCAAATATTTCTCCAAGCCGTCTTTACCAACAATGTCGCCGACGCTCAAGTCGCCGTCAGTGTCTCTTTTTAATTCATCCGGACTAATCTCACCAGTATAACCTATGATGTGGGCTGTCATCTCCCCACCCACATATTTTCTCGTGGGTACCACCTCTACAGTGACGCCGGGCAAATCAGAGGCGTGCGCTTCCACAATCGCCAATTTTTCCATGCTGATATTTTTTTCAAGTTTTACCGGTGGGAACCACCTTCTTTTTCCTAGAGGAGGTATATCCGTCGAAAGTTCCAAGTCTCTGGCAGCTAATAGATTCTTTAATCTATATCCCACATCGTT
>DASPQI010000063.1:0-7693 GCA_035625045.1 Syntrophales bacterium
ACTGTATGCCGGAGGATCTTCAGGAACGGGTCATTCATAGCGTTCCTGGCCTTGAGGAGGCGGAGGTCATGCGGTCCGCTTATGCAATCGAATACGATTTTGTGCAGCCGACAGAACTCCGGCAGACCCTGGAAACGAAACGTATCGCCGGTCTGTACCTTGCCGGGCAGATTAACGGTACGTCGGGGTATGAAGAAGCCGCCGCGCAGGGACTGTGGGCCGGTATCAACGCGGCCCTCTCGGTGCAGGGGAGACCTCCATTTATCCTTGATCGTTCCGAGGCTTATATAGGTGTCATGATCGATGACCTCGTAACCAGGGGTGTAGACGAGCCATACCGGATGTTCACCTCCAGGGCGGAATACCGCCTTATCCTCAGGGAGGATAACGCCGCGATCCGTTTGATGGGGAAAGGCTATGACCTAGGGCTGGTTTCTAATGATCACTACAATCGCCTGAAAGAAAAGGTCCGACAGGTGGAAGAAGGAATCGTCAGGCTCTCTTCCAACAAGATTCACCCCTTGCCAGAAATCAATGCATCTCTTCAAGCAATAGGGACTCCACCAATCAAGAATCCCACTTCACTCTATCAGCTTCTGAAAAGATACGAGCTGCACTATGATGATCTCAAAGTCTTTGACGGTTGGGAGCCGGTAGCTGACAAGATTGTGAAAAAGCAGATAGAAATCAATGCAAAATACGAGGGGTACATCAAAAGACAAATTGAAGCGGTCGTAAAAATGAAATCGCTGGAAGGGAAGAAAATCCCGAAAAATATGGATTACTGTGCGGTACCTGGGCTTTCCAACGAATTGAAAATGAAACTGATTAAGGTAGAACCCGCCACAATCGGACAGGCGGAAAGAATACCAGGAATGACCCAGGCAGCACTAACTGCAATCATGGTAACAATGAAAAAAATGGAACTGGAATCAGCAGCCGTAAAAAATAATAAAACACCATCATCTTGAGCAGTCTATCTGTATCGCAACAAAACGGTCAAGAAAGGAACAGCATAAAACAATCAGGTAAGTACCATTCAATACGGTCCTCATTTAAAACATGCTGTATTATGACGCATTCTCATCATAATAACCCATATTAATATCAATTGAGTTTTTCTAATGAATACATTTTTGTTATTCATTAACAAAATTTGTCACATTTTTTGACTATTAACATACATTGTCGTATTAAAATTGAAAATAAAAGTTGCAATTTTGTATCAAAGATGATATAAAGAACAAAAAAATAGATTAATAATTATTAAAAATGCTTACATCAAATTTCTAAGGAACTATGCTTTTTTAATTATGAGTCACTCTTTACACCAACCGCCACAGGCGGGTATTCCAATCAATAAAGGTTTGAGCGTTCACAATTACGAGGAGCTTGCCGCACTTCATGCCATTGCCAAGATATTGGCACAGCCTCAGGAATTGCGGGATCATCTGGAACAGGTTTTAAGAGAGATGAGTATCCGGTTGGGAATGGAACGCGGCATGATTTCACTCCTCGACCGTGAGACAGGAGAGGCATGGCTTGATGTGGCTCATGGCGTGGACATACATGGTCTTGAAGTCATGTACAAGCCTGGAGAAGGCATTACCGGCAGGGTGGCGCAGACCGGACGCCCCATGGCGATTGCCAATCTCGGTAATGAGACTCACTTTCTTGACCGTACAGGGGCGAGACGTTCGCTTAACAGATCCGAACTTACTTTTCTCTGCGTCCCTATTATATATGATGCCCGGGTCGTTGGTGTTATATCGGCGGACAAGGTAGCCCGCAGTGTGGAGAATCTTGATCGCGAAATCGCCATGATGTCATCCGTTGCTGAACTAATCGCCAGAGCTGTCCGCACGCGCGCCCTCGAAGAGGAAAACCGCCGTCTAAGAATGATTGTCGGCCGTTCAAAGGCCCCTTCAGCCGACATTGTTGGAAAATCGAGGTCCTTGCAGGAAATCTTTGGCCTCGTCGCTCAGGTTTCCGATACAAATACGACAGTATTGATAAACGGAGAAACCGGTACCGGTAAAGAGTTGATAGCACGGGCAATCCATCTGAACAGTTCGCGTAGAGATAATCCCCTTATTTATGTAAATTGTGCCGCAATGCCCGATACACTGATAGAGAGCGAACTCTTCGGGCATGAAAAGGGGGCATTCACAGGGGCCTTACAGCAGAGGAAGGGGCGCTTTGAAGAAGCGAATGGCGGCACAATCGTACTTGATGAGGTAGGTGAACTATCCGCAACAGCTCAGGCAAAACTCCTGCGGGTTCTTCAGGAAAAACAAATCCAGCCTTTGGGGTCATCAAAAGTTGTGAATGTAAATGTTCGCGTGATAGCAGCCACTAATCGGGACCTTGAACAGGATATTATTTCGGGACGGTTTCGCACCGATTTATATTACCGCCTCAATGTGTTTCCGATTTACTTACCGCCACTTCGAGAGAGGGGCAGTGATATAATAATGCTTACTGATCATTTTGTTTTAAAATACGCAAAGAGGCTTGGCAAGCCGGTTAAAAGAATTTCCACACCGGTACTGGAAACATTTTTGGCCTATCAGTGGCCAGGTAATGTGAGAGAGCTTGAAAACTGCATAGAAAGGGCTGTCTTAGTGGCAACCGGTGACACTATAGAAAGTCTTCATCTCCCCCCTTCTCTTCAAGTAAAAACACGGGATGGGGAGAAAAAAGAACAGGGGAAATTGAAAAATGTTGTCGAAAGCCAGGAGAGGGCTCTTATTATTGACGCTCTGAAGGAAACTCGGGGTAATCAGAGCAAGGCGGCAAAATTACTGGGTACTACGAAGCGAATTACCCAGTATAAGATTCAAAAATTTGGAATTGATCCCTGGCAGTTTCGCCCGAAGCGGAATGGGTCAAAGGCACATTTGGTTGAAGAAGAGGAAACATAGATTGACAATAGTATTGTTATCACTTTTTAAAAAAAGTTCATGTTCGTTTATTTCGGTTGGTATCGGCAGGAATCATTTTAGGTGTATTTGACATGTAGTCTTGTCTATATTACTTTCCTGTGTCCTCTGCTTTCAAAGAAGTAACAGTGATTGTTATTAGTAGATTAGATACTTATGACTCCGCCATAATAAATGTCGGGTATCTTTTTCATACTTGTGTACTACTATTTGACTTTTTATAAAAAAATATGTAGTTAAGGGATTGTTTTTTTTGGGGATGGAACAGTATCAGCAGTATTAATAAAAACCTTATGTTAATCCCCACAACACCCTGCGGGGTTTATTAAAAAGAAAGGAAATTCTTTATGTGCCGTTTGTTTGCCATTACCAGCACCGAACCGCTTTCCCCAATGGTGGCGCTACGTGCTATTAATGTCATGAAGGAGGGTCATGACGGATCGGGTACGGGATTGTTTATGACCGACCTATACGGTGATTTTGAACATCTCAAGAAGGAACCGATTCTATCTGGTACCTTTACCAATGAAGGCGTCAAGGCACTGGACAGTTTCATGATGGATCGCGGTTTTATGGTGAAATATGAACTTTCCATCCATCCAACAAAACAGCCTCCCCCTGGTACACCAAAGCGGGATTATTACCTGATTCGGGCTTATGAACATCCCCCCAGCTGGAAGGATTTAAGCGAGGCAGAAATTCAGTTCCAAATGATGATGACTCGCTTGCAGTTGCGCAAAATGGGAGAAGAAGACGGATCCATAATGATTTTCAGCTTCTGGCCTGATGTGATTATGATTAAGGAAGTCGGTGATCCCATGGCTATTGTAAATTACCTGGGACTGGACAGAAAAGAACTGCAGGCCCGCACGATGCTTGCCCAGGGACGTCAGAACACCAACTATGCCATTAACATCTATGCGTGCCACCCGTTCTTCATTCAGGGGGTTGCGACCATGACCAATGGAGAAAACACCGCATTTGTTCCCATCAGGGAATTTCTCATGTCGCGGGGTTTCCCTGGTTACATTGGTTATCAATCCGACTCGGAGACATTCACTCATATCCTGCATTATACGATCAAACATTTGGGTTTGGGATTACCGATGTACAAGCACGTAATTACCCCTTTGATGGATGGAGAACTGAAACGCCACCCTGATAGTCTAATGTTACGCAGGTTAAAGCAGAGCTGTCGCCCTTTGATCATCGATGGACCCAATTGTGTTATGGGCTGTTTGCCGGATAAAACCCTTTTTATGGTGCAAGACAGCAAGAAATTACGCCCCGGAGTCGTCGGCGGTGTTCCCGGGATGTTTGTTTTCTCTTCTGAAATGTGCGGGTTGGATGCCACAATCCCGGCACGCGATAAGAGCAAGGATTTTCAACCTATGAAATATGACACAGTAATTGTCGGCCCGGAACGACGGGAGGTAGAGATATGGAATCAGTGGGATGTCTTACCCCATTCACACTAAGCACGAAAGATCTGCCTTGGATAATCCTCTGGGATAAGGAAAAGTGCACCCTTTGCGGCAGATGCACGGCGGTATGCCCGGTCCGCGCAATCGAACTGGGGGTTCACAGGAAGCGGGCCCTTCAGGTATCTGTCGGTCTGGAGGAAAAACCCAGCAATCTATTTAGTGTTTATCACGGTATAGACCAACGTACAGATCCGGTCCACGCGTGTGTGGGATGTGGGATGTGCAACCTTGTATGTCCTAACAATTGCATCATACCCATTCACAATGAGGAAATAGATAAATTGCGCTTCCATATTAATGTAGGGGGTGTTCCGAGACGCCGTGGTGGACGTCGCAATGTTCCCGGAGTTATTCTGGATCAAATCAAGTTCATCCGCATCTCCATGCTCACCGACCCTGCCCTGGATGCGGGCCGCCACGAGTTTGAACTGAGGACTTTGTTAGGACGTGTCTTGCCGCCTGAGGAAATGTTACAGGTCAGCCGTGAAAATGGCTGGACTCCACCCGTAAGGGAGATTTACCCGCTCATCATAGGTAGCATGTCATTCGGTGCGTTGTCGCCCAATATGTGGGAAGGTCTACAGATGGGGGTGGCCTATCTGAACGAAGAGTTAGGCATGCCTGTGCGTATGTGTACTGGTGAAGGAGGCTGTCCGCCACGATTACTCAGGTCCCGCTTTTTGAAATACGTGATCCTCCAGATCGCCAGCGGTTATTTCGGCTGGGACGAAATCATCCATGCCCTTCCTGATATGAAAGAAGACCCCTGCGCCATAGAGATTAAATATGGTCAGGGGGCCAAACCAGGTGATGGCGGCCTCTTGATGTGGTACAAAGTTAATAAACTGATCGCCGCCATTCGTGGCGTGCCGTCCGGCGTCAGTCTGCCCAGTCCACCCACCCATCAGACCAAGTACTCTATTGAAGAATCCGTCGCGAAGATGATCCAATCCATGTACATGGCATGGGGATTCCGTGTACCGGTGTATCCCAAGATTTCGGGATCGAGTACGGCGCTTGCAGTCCTCAATAACCTGACGCGCAATCCCTACGCGGCAGCACTGGCCATCGACGGTGAGGACGGTGGTACCGGCGCGGCATATAACATCTCGATGGACCATATGGGTCATCCTATCGCCAGCAATATTCGAGACGCCTACCTAAACCTGGTCAAGCTCGGCAAACAGAACGAGATTCCCTTGTTTGGCGCAGGTGGTGTAGGCAAAAGCGGCAACCTTGCAGCAAATGCAGGTGCCCTGATCATGTTAGGTGCAAGCGGTGTACAGACGGGAAAGTACCTAATGCAGGCTGCGGCTGGGTGTCTTGGCTCCGAAAGCGATCGATGCAACATTTGCAATATCGGCATATGCCCGAAGGGAATTACCTCACAGGATCCCCGCGTGGATCGGCGACTGGACCCTGAAAAGGTTGCCGAACGCGTCGTGGAAGTATTTTTAAGCTTCGACACGGAATTGAAAAAGATTGTTGCGCCTTTGGGACGCTCAACGTCACTTCCTATCGGTATGTCCGACGCCATTGGTATTGCCGATCATCATGCGGCCGAGCGACTCAGTATAAGGTACGTCGTATAATAAGGAGCATACATGTCAAATAAACCAACACTCATCATTTCCGGTATCGAAAACAACAACCGGGTCGATTCAAGAATTCTGGAAGAACGTATGCAAAAAGCCGTTGCTGACGGTCATCGGTCTATAGAAGTAATTGCACATGGTCAGCACGGAATCGGCGGCCGCCTGTGGGAAGCAGAAGAAGAACCTGTCCTGATCAGGGTTACGGGGACATCGGGACAGAGACTCGGGTCCATGGGATTTCCAAACACGTTTATTGATGTTATGGGGCCCGTCTCCGACGATGTAGGATGGCTTAACGCCGGCGCGCACATTGTTGTTCGCGGCAATGCAACCAACGGCGTAGGTAACGCTATGGCTCAGGGTAAGATTTACGTTGTGGGTGACACTGGCGCCCGCGGTATGACGATGACAAAGCACAACCCCAGGTTTGATCCCCCGGAGTTGTGGGTACTGGGAAGCGTGGGGGATTCCTTTGCTGAATTTATGGCCGGTGGCATTGCCGTTATCTGCGGGCATGAGACGCCCCGCGTTGATAACATCCTTGGATATCGCCCGTGTGTTGGAATGGTGGGTGGAAAGATATTCTTTAGAGGCCCTCACAAAGGCTACAGCGCGGCAGACGCTAGATTGGCAAAACCTGACGATGACGAATGGCAGTGGCTGACTTTCAATATGAAGGCATTTCTCGACACCATTGACCGGGCGGAATTGTATCCGCTTCTGACCGGCGACCGCAATGCGTGGCAGCTCCTCGTGGCCCGCAAACCTCATGAAAAGGCCGGCGGTCCGACAAAGAGTATGAGCCAGTTCCGTAAAGAAGTTTGGGATCGAGAACTGGGACCGGGCGGATTGATCGGCGATCTGTCCGATATGGATAGAAGCCCAATCGACGTGATAACAACAGGCATACTCCGCAGATTTGTCCCTGTGTGGGAGAACGACAAATATCTGCCGCCGTGCCAGGCGAACTGCCCTACCGGCATACCCGTGCAAAAGAGATGGCAGTTGATCCGTGCCGGACTGCTGGAGAAGGCCGTAGACCTGGCGTTGTCATATACTCCCTTTCCTGCAACCGTTTGCGGCTACCTGTGCCCGAATCTCTGCATGGAACACTGCACGCGGCAAAAAGAAAAACTCCCGCCTGTCGACATTACACTGCTCGGCAAGGCCAGCTTGAAGGCTCTCTCGCCGGAGCCTGCCGCCAAAACAGGTAAAACTATCGCGGTCGTCGGCGGCGGGGCGTCGGGACTTTCCGTTGCCTGGCAACTGTGGATGAAAGGGCATGAGCCGGTTATTTACGAGGCACGGGCCCGTCTTGGCGGAAAGATTACCGACATGATCCCGAGCAGCAGAATCCCTGACGAGGTCGTGGCACATGAATTGAACCGGGTAAGTACACAGGTAACTCATATAAATTTGAAACATCCTCTGACGAAAGATGAATTCATTCAACTCAAAGAAAAGCACGATTTCACAGTAATTGCCATAGGTGCGCAGAAACCGCGGATGATTTCTGTTCCCGGCAATGAAAGGGCCATCCCGGCGCTTGAGTTTCTCAGACAGAGCAAGGCAGGCACTGCCAAGGTGGGAGAAAAAGTAGTTGTCATCGGGGCGGGCAATGTCGGCTGTGACGCCGCGGCAGAGGCCGCGCGTCTGGGGGCCAAGGACATAA
>DASPQI010000064.1:0-7388 GCA_035625045.1 Syntrophales bacterium
AGGGAACAGTTGCCACATTGCTCCGTGCAGTTGAGGAAGGTGTATCAGAAAAACATAAGGCAGAATGGATCAACGTATACGATCTGAAAATGAAGCCCTGCATCGCCTGCATGAAGTGCCGGCCCGATAAGGCTTGCGCCCTGCCCCATGATGATGCCCATTCCGTAGGACAGAAGATAAAGAAAGCTGATGGGCTTATAATCGGTACGCCGACGCACTGGGGCAATATGAGCGCTCAGTTGAAGACCCTGCTGGATCGAAACGTACCGGTGTTTCTTGGAGAGCAAGGCGGTGTGCCCTTCCCCCGCCAGAAAGGCAAACCCGCCATAATTGTTGCCGCCTGCAGTACGCCATGGCCTTTCAACCTGCTGTCAGCGGGGAGCCGGGGAGCGGCACGCGCCGTATGGTCGATACTCCGCTACGGGGGATACAGGCTTGTAGGACAAGTTGTTAAGCCCAATACGAGGAGGAACCCCTATATGCCCGAGAGCCTCCTGGAAAAAGCGAGGAAACTTGGTCGTCGCTTTTAAATATTTACTATTGTCCATTCGGATATAAGCTTTCAATTTATGGCCACAGAAGACCTTTCAAAATTAAGGATAGACAAGTCGATTAAGGCAGGCCTTCCCGTATTGCGGACACGTCTCAAGTATTTTGTCATAGCAATTGTTTTGTTAGCCATAGCGGGCATCCTCTATTTCACGGGGATCATCTTACCTGCAACCTCCGTTGAGGTTGTCAGCGTGTCACAAATTTATCCTTCCCAGACATTTACCCTGTTGAATGCAAGCGGTTATGTGGTGGCTCAACGTAAAGCCGCAGTCGCCTCAAAGATTACAGGCAGACTTGTCTCTCTCTATGTTTCAGAAGGAAGTCGTATTAAGAAGGGACAGGTCATCGCGCGTCTGGAAAATGAAGATGCCGAGGCATCCCGCGAGCAGGCCAAAGCCAATCTCAGCGTGGCGAACGCAAATCTGGAGCAAGCACGGGCGGAATTGAAGGATGCCACCCTGACTTATGAAAGAAATAAACGCTTGATCGTTACCGGTTCCATATCCAAGGTTGAATATGAAAACTCCGAAATCCGGTACAACAGGGCCAGAGCGGTTGTTGATTCGGCGGAGGCAACCATCAGGGTGAATTCAGCGGCCCTCAGAAGTGCAACCGTCGCCGAGGATTATGCCATTATCAGGTCGCCGTTCGATGCCGTAGTACTGACAAAAAACGCCGACATCGGCGATATAGTCACTCCACTGGGCGCCGCCGCAAACGCCAAGGCTGCCGTGGTAACTATCGCGGACATGAGTTCTCTTGAAGTGGAAGCGGATGTGTCCGAATCCAACCTTTCACTTATAAAACCGGGTCAGCCCTGTCAGATCCAGCTTGACGCCCTTCCAGATTCACGCTTTAATGGCGTCGTTAAAACAATTGTGCCAACAGCGGATAGAACCAAGGCATCTGTCATGGTTAAAGTCGCTTTTGCCGACAATGACCCTCGCATCCTGCCGGAGATGAGCGCCAAGGTTGCTTTTCTCTCCCGCCCTGTCAAGCAGGAGGAAATGAAGCCGCGTACCGCGCTGGACCGAAATGCCGTAATCGAACGCAGCGGCAGGAAACTTGTCTTTCTCGTCAGAGGAGATGAAGTCTCGGAAACATCGGTCGGTGTCGGGGAACAGTTTGGCGATATGATTGAAATCTTAAACGGCCTGAAATCAGGGGACAAGGTAGTATTAAAGCCCCTTGATAAGTTGAGAAACGGATCAAAAATTAAATTGCCGAATCCGTAACGAGTTTAAAATTGATAAAATATGGAAGATATTACACCGGTCGTCGAGATTTCCAACGTAAACAAATCCTATCGCCGCGATCATCATGTTTTGCAGGTCCTCAATGACATAACATTCAATATTGCCGAAGGACAATTTCTAGCGCTCATGGGTCCTTCCGGGTCCGGAAAAACCACACTTCTTAATTTGATTGCCGGCATAGATAAGGCAGACAGCGGCACGATCCGGGTTGCCGGAGTGGATATTTCATCCTTGTCTGAAACTGAACTCGCCGGATGGCGCGCCGCACATGTGGGGTTCATATTCCAGTTCTATAACCTCATCCCTGTTCTGACAGCCGTTGAGAATGTGGAACTGCCCTTGCACCTGACGGGGCTTTCAAGGAGAGAACGGCTGGAGCATGCGGAAATGGCGCTCAGCGTCGTCAATCTGGCTGATCGAAAGGATCACTATCCTGGGCAGCTCTCCGGCGGTGAGCAACAGCGCGTGGCCATCGCCCGTGCCGTGGTGACGGACCCGACGATACTGGTAGCTGATGAACCTACAGGAGACCTGGACAAGGTTTCAGCAGAAGACGTCCTAAACTTGATGGAATACCTCAACGAAAGATTCGGTAAAACCATAATCATGGTTACCCACGACCCCCGCGCGGCCAAGAGGGCAAAAGTCATCCTTCATCTGGAAAAGGGGTTTTTGAGCAATGCTGTTTCTCAAACTTCTCTTTAGAAACGCCTTTCGTCACCGGCTGCGAACCGGACTCACGATCCTGGGCATTGCTATTGCCATCCTCGCTTTCGGAATGCTCCGTACCATGGTCGGCGCCTGGTACGCGGGCGTTGAGGCATCGTCGGCCGGGCGCCTTGTAACCAGGAATGCCATATCCCTCATCTTTCCCCTCCCCATCTCCTATAAGGATAAAATCCGGCAGGTGAGCGGGGTGAAGATTGTATCGTACGGCAACTGGTTTGGCGGACTCTACATCGATGAAAAAAACTTCTTTGCAAACTTCGCCGTTGATCCCAGAAGTTATCTTCAGCTCTACCCTGAATTTATTCTTTCACCGGATGAGGAGGCATCCTTCCTGCGCGATCGCAAGGGTTTTATAGCCGGCCAGAAGCTGGTCGATAAATTTGGATGGAAGCTGGGTTCCACCGTCACCCTGAAAGGTACTATCTTTCCGGGTAACTGGGATTTTGTACTTCGGGGAATATATCATGGAAAAGACAAGACCGTGGACGAGATGCAGTTTATGTTTCACTGGGATTACCTCAATGAGACCATGAAAAAGACAGTGCCCCGGCGTGCCGATCAGGTCGGCTTTTATATGATCGGTGTGACACACCCGGACCTGGCGTCGGATGTCGCCGTCTCTATTGACAGCTTATTTAAAAACTCTCTAGCGGAAACACTCACTGAAACAGAAAAAGCCTTCGCATTGACCTTCATCTCCATGACGGAGGCTATCGTGACTGCCATAAGGGTGGTTTCTTTTGTTGTAATTTTTATCATCCTGGCCGTTTTAGCCAATACGATGATCATGACCACCAGAGAGAGGATCGGGGAATACGCCGTCCTGAAGACCATCGGTTTCGGGGGGTGGCACATCTCCGCGATGATTTTCGGTGAATCCCTTGTGATCACGACAATAGGATGCGCCCTCGGTATTGCGGGAACCTTCCCCGCGGCAAAGATATTCGGCGAAAGTCTGGTTTTATACTTTCCCATTTTTTACGTTGAATACAAGACCATCATCCTCGATATTATCGCTGCCACCGCCGTTGGCCTCATAGCGGCTATAATTCCCACCCACAGGGCCATAATGATCCATATCGCCGATGGACTTAGGAGGATCGGCTGAATGGCAATACCCTTTTCATATAACCTGCACAACCTCTGGACAAGGCGCCTGACCACATTTCTCACAGCCGGAGGCATGGCCCTTGTTGTTTTCGTCTTTGCCGCAATCTTGATGCTGGCTGAGGGGCTGCAGAAGACGCTCGTGGAAACAGGCTCGTATGACAACGTTGTCGTAATCCGCAAAGGATCTTCTGCCGAGGTCCAGAGCGGGATAGAAAGGGAGAAGGCTGCCATTGTGGAGACCCAGCCGGAGATAGCCATCGGTATGGATGGCCGGATGCTGTTTGCCAAGGAGCTTGTCGTTCTCATCAGTCTTAACAAGCGTGAGACGGGTAAGCCATCTAACGTGGTGATGAGAGGTATCGGAGCGAACTCGCTCTCCCTCAGACCACAAATAAAACTCGTCGAGGGACGCCTTCCACGGTTCGGTTCATCGGAGATCATCGTGGGCAAAAGCATCTACAGGGGTTTTCAGAACACAGGCATCAACGACGCCATTTACAGCGGCTTGCGAAATTGGATGGTAGTAGGGATTTTTGATGCAGGAGCAACCGGATTCAGCTCCGAAATATGGGGTGATGTGGATCAGTGCATGCAGGCGTTTCGCAGGCCTGTATATTCATCTGTCATTTTCAAATTACGCAACTCCAAGGATTTTGATACAGTCAGATCGCGTGTCGAAAGCGATCCGCGGCTTTCCCTGGAAGCGAGGCGGGAAACAGAATATTACAGAGACCAATCCGAAATGATGGCGAAGTTTCTCCGTATCTTTGGCTGGTCGCTTACGATAATCTTTTCCCTGGGGGCTATTATCGGCGCCATGATAACCATGTATGCAGCGGTTGCCAACCGTACGGCTGAAATAGGAACACTTCGTGCCCTCGGTTTTAGAAGACGAAGCATTATGCTGGCATTCCTCATGGAATCCCTCATCCTCGGCTTTACCGGCGGCTGTGCAGGCCTTTTTCTTGCTTCTTTCATGCAGCTTATCACCATATCTACCATGAATTTTCAGACCTTCTCAGAACTTGCTTTTAATTTTACGTTAACCTTCGACATCATTTATAAGGCTATACTATTCTCCATCATTATGGGTTTTGTCGGCGGCGTTCTGCCAGCCATAAGGGCCTCACGGATGTATATCGTCGATGCTTTACGAACTGCTTAATGTTTGTTAAACATGGAACAGCAGGGAAACAACAAGTCAAACCTTGTAACTTGTAAGCGATGCGGAAAGTGCTGTCTCACTGCATTTGTTCCTGTCACCGATGGGGACATGGAAAGGTGGAGACGCGAAGGTAAGAATGAGATATTACGCGCCATGGAGCATTCAAAATCTGTGTGGGCAGGGGATACTGTCATATCATCGGAAGATGGAAAGATATTGTTCGCCTGTCCTTTTCTTCGATGGGAGGGATCATACTATACCTGTACTATTTATGAAGACAGGCCTAAGGTATGCAGAGAATATAAGCCAGGCTCGTCCGAACTTTGTTCACAGTTCAAAAAGCATGGATAGAAGTTTTGTAAATGTGGATCAGGGGAGCAAGGATTCAGGTGAATGGCTCAAATTCTTGAACCCTCGAATCCTTGAATCCTATAATTTATTTGCAACTAAATGAGAGATAAAATAAACGTTCGGTTCTACAAGACATGAGTGAAAAAATATTTAGGGTCCTTTCACCTACAGCGATTCTTGGCTACGGGTTTCCGGAAAAATCTTTTTACAGAGGTATGGAAAAAAGTCCACACCTGATTGCTGTTGATGCCGGCAGTACAGATCCCGGACCATATTATCTTGGTGCCGGCAAATCATTCACTTCCCGGTCGGCAGTAGGTCGCGATCTAAGCATTATTCTGAAGGCATCCATTGAGACCTCTATCCCTTGTATTATCGGATCTGCCGGAGGTTCTGGTGCCCGCCCTCATGTTGATTGGACAGAAATAATCATCCGTGAAATAGCAGCAGAGCAAAAGCTATCATTTCGTATGGCTGTTATATACGCTGACGTTACAATTGATGAGATTCTGGAGGCCATGAATCATGGGGCAATACAGCCACTGTATCCAGCGCCTGAGATATATCCCAAAGATGTGAAAGAGAGCGTTCGGATTTTTGCCCAGATGGGCGCAGAGCCCGTGATGAAGGCCCTTGAGGCTGACTGCCAGGTCATCCTTTGCGGACGCTGCTATGATCCTGTACCGTTTGCCGCACCGGCATTAAAAAAAGGATTTAACCCGGGGCTTGCCCTTCACATGGGTAAGATCCTCGAATGCGCGGCAATAGCGGCATCGCCGGGAAGCGGCAGCGACTGTGTAATGGGAACACTCTTTGAAAATCATTTTGAGCTTGAGGCGCTGAGTGATGAGAGATGTTTCACACGGACATCGACCGCCGCCCATACCATGTATGAAAAGACTGACCCTTATAATTTGCCGGGCCCGGGTGGTCTCCTCGATCTTTCGGGAACACATTTTGAGGCTATTGAAGGGGGGCGGGTACGCGTTTCGGGTACACACTTTATCCCGATCCTTCCCTATAAAGTAAAGCTCGAAGGCGTCAAGTCAGCAGGATTCAGAACTATCTCGATCGGAGGCATCAGAGACCCTATTCTTATCAGCAATATCGATTCAGTATTTGCTGCTATAGAGACAAAAGTAAGAAAAGATCTTGGCGATAATGGAAAAATCCTGTTCCATTTATACGGCAAAAATGGCGTCATGGGTGTACTTGAGCCGGGGAAAAAGCTTATATCCCACGAATTAGGAGTAGTCATTGAAGTCATTGCCAGGGAGCAGGAACAATCCGATGCAGCCTGTTCTTATGTACGGAGTCTTCTTCTTCATTATGGCTACACCGGAAGGATCTCGACCGCAGGAAATCTGGCTTTACTCTACAGCCCTTCTGATATTTCCTGCGGTGAAGTTTACGAGTTCAACATCTACCATCTGATGTCCATTGATGACCCCACGAATTTATTTCCAATGCATGTATACGAGGTAAATCCATGAAAAAAGTCCCAATTACTGACATAGCTTCCGTGATCCGCAGCAAGAATGCCGGTCCATACGAACTGACACTGGATATTATGTTTAAAAAAGAAAAAGATTATATGTTCGTGAGAGAAATTTGCTTTTTTACCAAAGAGCTCATTGCTCACATATATGGCATATCTACCGACAAGATAATAAATATTGTCTATTTTGATCCCGCGTGGGCCGTAAAAATTTCTATGGTTCGTCCGGTGGTCTCAGGAGCCATTGGTGAAACAGACGTCTACGGGGCACAACAACACGCGCCCCTCTTAGGACTTACGATACCTGTGAAAGGATACTGATTCTATGAATATCTTCATCTGGCGACACAGCAAAAAATTTTCCAGTTGGTCAATGTTCAATGAGCCGCATATTTATGATGATAATTATATGCAGGCAGAGGTAATTGTTCTGGCCGATTCTGAAGATGATGCACTGGAACTTTTAAAAAAAGAAAACAAATGGAACATTGAAGAATTGAAGAGAATCAGACCGACAACTGTTGCTTTAAATCAACCTTGCATAGTGAGCAAATCAGTATATTTTGGATGAGGCGCTTGTATGATAAATACGGCGAATATTAATTTATGTCAGGAATCATTTGACATTTAACGTCTTTTTAAATAGGAATACCTGTATTTCTCAATCGTTATTTATGATATAATATTTGATTAATCATATGTAAATTAAAAAAGAGCGCAAGAAGAA
>DASPQI010000065.1:0-3209 GCA_035625045.1 Syntrophales bacterium
GCAGCCAGGCCGCAGGCCACACTATGCCTCCATAGCGATTCCATACTGACGAGGTGTCCCGGTATCCCTTTGAACAAACTCATTACAGAGGTCGCCAAAGCAAGATCACGTATCTGCTGCGTACCTACCATAAGAAGGGCACGACTGACTGTGTCAACTTTCGATCGAAAACCATAAAACGCACTGTTCACAAGCCGGAGCAGTCGGGAGGTAAGCCCAGGGTCACCGCTTATTATCTCGCTTATATCCTGTATGGAAGATAGGGGATTATTAACTGCCTCATTAATTTTGATATATATGAAGGGTAAAGATGATAATTCTACCAAACCCTTCAGTAGGGCTTCCGGTTTCTTACGTTTCACTATATGGGCCTCTTCTGTTTTCCCGAAAATTCGGATCATCTACGTATATTCTTATATAAGAAATCTTTGATTTTCAAAAAAATTAAACTTTACCTCCATGAGCCTTGTTATCTAAGGGATTGGACATATAATGCGCTCGCATTGGTCCGTACGTCAGGTCTAGAAGAAAGATAATACAAACAAATATAGAACATCCTAAAACAAAAAGCTTAAGACATGAAAAATATTACTACCCCCAATCAAATTTGTCAATAAATCGAAAATCCCCTTTTTCTATTTGTGCCTTAGCCGGTATTGTTAATCAAAGTAGTTACACGATATCTTTTCAATTATTCAGCACTCTTGAAATATAAACAAATGCAACTTCTGTTTTCTTCAGTTCCTCCATGAAGAACCTGAGGGCATTTGCTGTTTGAAGAAAAGGATGGCCAATGCCGATGGCGTTTCCATGTTGCATGGCACATTGCTTTAGTTTGCGGAGCTGAAAAAGGATAGCCGGCTCAAACGGGACATTATCCAGGAAAATGTGCCTGTAAGCTGCAGGCATATTCATTGTTCTGGCAATTTTATAAGCCTGTGAATGCAGTGATGTACGACTATCCACAAAAAAGAATCCCCTGTTTTTAATGATCTTGAGAGTTTCCGTCATTTCTCCCTGTGATTCTGTAAACCTTGAGCCCATGTGATTGTTAATTCCTCTTGCCAGAGGCAGCTCGGAAATATTCTCTTCAATGATTTCGGTTATTTTATTTGGATCGTCTCCCGTAAAAAGGGCTCCGGGGCCCGGATCAAGTCTCTGATCATAAGGTTCCATAGGCTGATGAAGCATTATCTCATGTCCGTAATTATTAATTTCTAAAGCCAGCATATTGGAATATTTAAGCCGGGGCAGAATTGAGAAGGTAACAGGAATGTTCAACTTTAAAAAATGCCTGGCTCGGAATACACTACCCCCAATGTCATCGATAATCAAAGCAATGGATGGGGTCAAGGAAGCGTTATGGATTTGTTTCTCTAAGGCAAAGGCTTTTGAGAAACCGCTAAAACCTAAAAGATAACCTCCTAGCAAAGAGGCACCTTTTAATAGAAAGCTCCTTCTATCCAATAGTCTTCTCTTTTTCAGACCTACAAATTATTGTGTGCTTTTCTCTAGTTACCTGCAAATTTATATGAACTTTCGAATTACACATCTTATTTAGAGAATTTGATCCGACCAGGAAGTATTTTTGGAGCTAATACAATATATAGTGGTTAATGTCAAGCATAAATACAATATATTGTCATACTCTTCCCCGAATAATTATTTCTTCAAATAGAAGACGAAATTCCTGACTGGCATAACCGCGCGATACTCAAAGATGTGAATGTCATTCAGGTACGCGCTGATTATTGAGAATTGACTTAATAGTTTTGATTTACTGAGTGGATTATATTTATATGAACTACCATGATCTGCTTAAGGCCAGGCGTATCGATAGAGAATATAGAGGACCTCAAAAGGTTGATCAATTTCTTGAAAAGTAAATAAAACCAATGTTTTAGATATTGTTTGGGCGCAAGTATGCATTTCCTAAGACGCTAAAGATAAATAGATACAAAACGAGGTGGGAATATCAGTGGTTGGATTATTGTATGATAATTATGCCTGCCAAGGTACCTTTGGGAATGTCTTCCGGCTTTGCGTCACTGCCGATAGGGTAGATATCCCACCCTAATGCGGCGACCATTTTATAAACATCAATACCTACAGCCTCCATGGAGGGTCGGGAACGCAGAGAAATTCTACATCTCTTACCTTCCATAGTCTGACAACTGTCCTGCCGGCTGCAGAAGGTGTGGCGACAGGAACCAGCGGCAAAGCCAAAGGCCAGATAATGGCCGTCATAAAAGGCCATAGATTCGATCTGGTTAACAATATGAAAGATTTTCTGATACGCCGCTTCTCTTTCCCTGATTGTAGACTTGTCTCTGACGATTACCTCCGGTGGAATATCTAATGTGAAAAAAACAGCCCACTGGTATCTCCTCAGTATGTCACGTAGTTCTGCCGGCTTCATTGTGTTCGGCGGGCAATGAGCGCAGGCACCGTATCCGAAGCACCGTGGAATCTGACACTTCAGGACAATTCTTTCGTCCACAGGAATCTCCTGCGTTTTTACAATTGCAGCTCTGGTAGCCCCCAATTCCAAGGTCCTTGCCTTATACCCCTCCAAATGTTCTGGCAATCGGGCCGCATTCATATCGACTGCAACTTTTTCAATCCTCTTACTCATTGGTCAATATCCATTTAAAGGTGCATCAGGGTAATCGACACATGCAATGTGCGGCAAGTATAAGGGAGATGCGTCACGCATGTCAATATCATTCGCTTATCAAGAGCCATTCAATCTGGGATGATCAAAAACCACTTTGCAGCGCAATGAAAAAGCCCCGGCAATATCGTTCGCCGGGGCTTTTCTTATCTCTGGCCACGTCCTAGCAGCAAGCGGCTGGCCATATAACGACCACCCACTGGCACTTGGCTCATCTTATATACTCATACCCACTAACAAGTTTATTATTTACAGCTCATACAGACCGCGAGTTCAGTCATCGGGGTACCGGTCTTCTGGCTTATAAACTTCAATTGGTCAACCGGGGCAAAGTACCTACCGCACTTTTCACAGGCCTGCATCTTAAAGGTGCGTCCCCAGATTTTCCGTTTACCGTCCATTGCTTCCATATGGATATGCTCTGTCGGGCAAATAAACGCACATGCACCACATCCTATACAGGTTGAAGAATCCTCCATAAATGGAGGGCCAACACTCTTGTTGGGTCCTCTATAAGAAGATCCGATGGCGCTCA